>DALTVX010000061.1 GCA_029987395.1 Methanocorpusculum sp.
AGCGTTTTCAGCATCTGAAAACCCAGTGATCAACCTCAAAAGCAAGAACATTATGGGAGTTGTTGTACCCAAGATCGAGGCCCAGAGTGTTAAGAAGTCTCTGACAAACCGCGGTTACGGCGTTCTTGGAACGTCGGCCGCAATCGATGAGGCCGCTGATGCATTCGAGGAGCTAGTGGAGTGTATCATCCTCTCCGCCGAACTTGAGACGACTATGAAGCGCCTCTTAGACGAGATCGAAAGTACAAAGCGCCGTGTGAATGCCCTGGAATACAAGGTGATTCCGGAGTTAGTCGAAGCCCGTAACTTTATCAAGATGCGGCTCGACGAAATGGAACGTGAAGAACTGTTCCGTATGAAAAGATCAAAAAGTAAGTCTGCAGCAAGAGCCGCGTTAGCAGCTGCTGCAAAGGCAGCGAACGTCTAAATCGGTTTTTCTAAAGGTCGAAGGGACCTCAGGGACTCTCGGTGATAACCGGGGGTTCTCTAACCCGGTCTCTTTATTTCATTTTTACTGTTTTTTCATCAATTGAGCAGAATATGTTTTTTCTCGAATCGAGCCATACAAATGATCTGCGGATCTGCTCGAGCATGAACCTTTTTTTTTGACGAAAATATTCATATTATCTGCCGTCCTTTAACTGTAAACAATGAATGCTCTGTTCCCCGCCGATAAAGCTGATAAAATAGCTGACATGTTTTCCTTTACAGATGAAGAGAAAAAACGTTTTCTCGATAATGTCACCGAAATCCTAAATACCCATGGGATAGAGAATTCTGAAAAAATAATCACTGCGATCTACGGATATGCTGAGCTGTTCGCCTCAAGCACGGGAGCTGGCTATCTTCCCAATATATCTGAACATACCTTTGGAGATGTGCATGTCACAAAAATCGAGCCACCGTGCGGAAGTAACACTTATATCGTGAAAACACCCAAAGGGTTTTTAACAATAGACGGCGGGTTTCCCTGTTATACTAATGAGTTGAAGCAGACCATCCTCTCGATCTACCCATATTTTTTCAAGAAAAAGGCCAACCTCCTTATCACCCACATCGATATGGACCATATGGGAGCAATGGATCTTTTTGACTGTGTGTATCTGAATGAGACGAGTCTTAAAAACTTCAGAAGGGAAGCTGCAGGACTTGGAAACTTCCGAGTGAAAAATGAGAGTCGTGCTCCGTTCTACCAGATGGTGGTCATGCTGACGGATTATAAAACACCGTCTTTATCAAACATCAAACTCGTGAACACACAAAAACCCGATCTTTCACTTCCCCTCTCGTATATCGGTGAATTGAAGACGATCGGTCTCACCTTTTCGATCTATGAAGGGTTTGGCGGTCACGTCGAAGGTTCGATGATCTTTCTCGAGAAGGATATCGGCCTCATGTTCACCGGGGATATCCTGATCAATCCAGACGGATTTACACCAGAACAACTGAAACGAAACAGATATCCGGCTATCCTTGCGGGCGGAAGTGTGAACGAGGATTCGAAAAAAGCGGCAGCAGAGCGAAACGCTGCGTATGAGATGATGCAAAAAAGGCGATGGACGGTTTTTCCGGGTCATGGAGATGTTTTCCAGCTCTGAAAACTACGAAATAACGTGAGTTTCACGTTTATCAAAATAAATTCTATATCCTTTTTGAAACAAAGAACGTCTGAAAAAATTAAAAGACGTTAGAAAAAAATATTGGGCCGGTAAAGTTACCGGATTGTGTGGGGTTTGTTGGACTTGCGGGTAACGTACCCTGCAACGCGGTTACGGATCATTTTGCTCTCGATGGTAGTGATCTCACTAACAACTTTCTTGTTGTCGTCAAAATTGCCGTTGAAGCTTTTTCCGTGCTGTTCGAGAAGGGCGATGCCAATTGATTTGATATAACTTGGTTTGATTCCCATGAGTATTCCTCAGATGTCTATATATGTAAGACGTTGAGATATGATAAGTATTCTGTTTGCTACTTCGTCCGGAGTGGTTCCAAGGATGTATATTCTTCCAGGCCCGCGGAAAGATTCTGGACTGGCTATCGCAAGAGGGACGCCCTTTCTGCAGACGGAAGAGATACCCCAGTCCATGGTTGAAATACCGACCGGATACTTTTCTTGATCATACACCTCAACATCCCGGAGCGTTTCAATAGCTGTTTCGAGGATATCATCTTCATATCGTATGCATGCAACAGAACGGATGCTCTGATCAAAGCGCCGTACGGTAAGAAGTGTTCGCACGATCGGCTCATCAACACCAAACCCAACACTTGATCCCCGTGCTATCGCAATACCTTTCTGATCTGTCGCATGTACGGTAGCATAGGCGAGCGCAAGATCATCTTTTGGTATGATGTAGCGCGAAACATCCAGGAGCTTTCCATGGGCTTTCTGGAGATCACGAAGAACAGATGACTGAGCTGCTGCAGACATTAATTCAGCCCCAGTTCATCTTTTATTGCGGTTATTTCAGTGATGGCGATCTCGTACATCCGTTCACGTGGAATGAGGGCATCCCCCATCGAAATCCTCGTCCGATCGCATCCTGCGGCAAATGATGCAGCCTTATATTTCTTCGTCACCGTGTTCACAGAAACGTCGGTGATCTTCCCCCCTTTGACATAAGCGCAGGCAACGATCAAACCTGATACACTGTCAGCAACCTGAAGACAGATCTCGACAAGGTTCGTGTAGTCAGCGCCAAACAGCATATGATTATGACGTTTGATCGGAAGTGCGATCTCGTCCCCGACACCGGCCAGACGAAGAATGTCGTATCCGACGATCCCGTGCTTTTCCATATCTTCATGTATCTCTTCAAAGTCTATATCGTGAAGGATGCCTATGGTTTCCCAAAGGACTGTGTCTTGTCCTAACTCAGCAGCCAGACCTTTCATTACTGCGGCTGTAGAAAGACAATGACCTACGAGTGAGGGGGAGGTGACGTGTTCTTTGAGGAGTGTAAGTGCCTCGGTTTTATCCATGTTCTATATATGGGATATGAAAAGGGATAAGAGTCGCTACGCACAATGTATTTGCATGAAAGATTGGATACTTGATGTGATCATTGGCATCTCGGCAATTATTTTGTTCGCCATTCTGCTTCTGACTCTGCCGCAGGTCCTTCCAGCGGCATATGGATATGTAGCAGCATTCCTGATATTTGTAGCATACCTGACTGGAGCAGGACTTACCGTAATCAAAGGTGCAATTCGGAAATAATTTTTATTTTTTAGTAAAATTAAAAAAAAGTTACTCGCGTGACTCGAGTGCTTTAAAGTCTGTTTTATTCATTTTAGTAAGAGGCATTGCATCTAGGATAGAAACTGAGATCGGAACACTCCAGTGATTTAGATTCGATTTTGCAAATTCGAGGATATCCTTTATTGCGGTCTCGGGATCGATCTTATTTGCAAGAGTGACATAAAGTTTGATTCTAGTATCGGCCTTCCATGGGATGCCCATGGCGCATGACTGCGAAATGATGGGGCATTTTTCCATTACTGCTTCAATCATGAGCGGATAGACGTTGTATCCGTTGACCTTAACCAGCCGCTTATATCTACATATGAAATTGATGTTGTCCCCCGGGTCGATGGAAACGATATCCCCGGTGTGGAGCCAAACACGGCCGTCTGCATGCATACGAAGAACGAGGTCGGTCTCTTCGGGGTTTTTATAATAACCGTTCATGATAGCAGGACCGAGCATGCACAGCTCTCCTTCCTCGGGATTGGGCAGAACATCGTTCGTTCCAGGAACGACAACACATATTTCCATTCCTTCGAATGGGACACCTACACCACCCTCCTTTAAGCTAGTATAATGGACGCCAGTGATGACACAGGCTCCTCCGGCTTCGGTCAGACCATATCCTGGTCTGAACTCTGCACCACCGTGTTCTTTTCCAAGAATGTCATTATACCGGTAGGCAAGATCTGGAGAGACACGATCTCCTCCGCAGACCAGATGCTTGACACAGGAGAGATCCTTTCCTTTGAGATGTGGATACATCCGCTCATACATCGCAGGGACACCGCAAAGGAATGCCATCTCCTGTTCAACAACGAGACGAGCGCACTCTTTAGCATCGAATTTTGGACAGAGAACTACCCGCATTCCTGAAGAAAGCGGCGTATGGATACAAACGGCCAAACCAAAGGCATGAAATATTGGAAGGACAGCAAGGAAACCGTCACCTATGTGAGGAATGCCGTTAGCGTAGTTATAAAGAAGATCACTAGCCAGATAATTGATCGAGGTGTTGGAAAGCATAACACCTTTGGAAGGACCGGTAGTTCCTCCGGTGTACATGATAACCGCAGTCTCCTCACACTTGACATCGTGCGGCGGGAGAGGAGTGGTTTTTAGGGATGCAACTCCTTCTGCAAGAAGCGTGGTCCATTCTGTCGATTTACCACTGGTCTGTTTGGCATGCCTAACCGAATGATTGTAGACCGTTTTCATGATCTTCCCTTTAATACCTGAAGGGAAGTATTCGGGTGTTTTACAGCGTATGACCTCTACATCAAGATCGGAACAGAGTTCTTCGTTGAGTTCAAAGGTCAAAACGATATTGGATTTGGTGAGCTCTACCGCATATCTAAATTCATCTTTGGTCGATAACGGGTGAACGAGGTTGCATACCGCACCGATCCTGTTCGCTGCATACGCGGCGATTAAACTTTGGGGAATATTCGGCAAAAAAATGGTGACGAAATCACCTTTTTTTACTCCATGCTGGATGAAACCGGCAGCACAGGCATGTATCTGAGCCAGAAAATCAGGATAGGATATATAGTTATTATAATACTGAAGGGCAGTCGCTTTCGGTCCGGCGTGATTTGCACCATACGTGAGCATGGTATAGAGAGACCGTTTCGTCTCATTGGTATACTCCAGTTTGGTGGCTGAATCATTTCTATATATGCGAGCTGTCATGGACTATACATATATGAGAGGTGGGTATATTATAGCTAGTGGTCGTACAAAAATGAAAAAAATATAGCATAAATACTCATATAATAACAAAACCAAAAGTCATTTATAGAATAGATAAAGTGTTCAGGACTGGGAACACAACGAGGGAGAAATGTGAGGGTGTTAGACCCTGTCCTGCAAGGCCATATAATCGAGTTTATTCATCTTTGTCATCGGCATCTCATCAAGAATGACGACCATCTTTGGGACACTCCAGTGATTCAGATGTTCGTTTGCAAAGAAAAGGATCTGCTTTTCCGCTTCTGCATGATCCATCTTCTGTTTAAGCGTCACAAACAACTTGATCCTCCGGTCATCCCGCCACTTAAATCCAACGGCACATGATTTTGCGATGATTGAGCAGCCTTCCATCGTTGCTTCGATCAGAGGAGGATAAACGTTATATCCATTCACCTTGACCAGACGTTTGATCCGTGATCTAAAACAGAGGTTGTCCTCTTCACCTATGACAAATATATCTCCGGTATGGAGCCATAGTTTTCCGTCGGGATGGATTCTCAATACATCGTCCGTGGCCTCGGGATTTTTATAATATCCTTTCATCAATGAAGGGCTCAGGATACACAGTTCTCCTTCTTCGCCTTTTGGCACAAGATCACACGTCCCTGGTTTCACGAGACATATATCCGTTCCTTCGACCGGGAGCCCGACACACCCTTCAGGAAACGCACGGTAATTATTTTTTGTAAGAGAGCAGGTCCCGCAGGCTTCGGTAAGACCATAACCAGGACGAAACTCAGCCCCGCCCTTATCCTTTCCAAGAATTTCATTATACCGATAAGCCAGATCATGGCTCACCCAGTCGCCCCCACAGACCACATGTTTCATGAATGAGAGATCGTGTCCCTTCAGATGAGGATACATCCGCTCATACATAGCAGGCACGCCGATAACATATGCCACCTTTTCTTTGAGAAGAAGGTTGCTACACTCCTTATCATTGAAACGAGGAGCAAGCATGACACGCATACCTGATGAGAGCGGAGCCTGGATACAGACAGCAAGACCGAACGCGTGGAACAGCGGAAGGATTGCCAAAAAACCGTCCCCGATATGGGCCGTGTTTGTCACGTTTTCTAGAAGAAGACGGGTCGTGACATAGTTCACCGACCAATTGGAGATCATGACGCCTTTTGCGGGTCCGGTCGTCCCCCCGGTGTACATTATCACTGCCGTGTCATCTGCCTTCACATCAGAAGGAGGGAGAGGTTTTATTTGTAGATATTTCTCACCTTCTGCTAAAAGGTCAGACCATTCGGTCACTCGTGCTTTTGCCTTCACCGATTTTCTGACCGTATAGGAGTACACGGCCTTCATCACAAACCCTTTTGGATTTTTGGGGAAGTAGCCGGGTGTCCTGCACCGTATGATATCGACATCCATGACGGCTGCAAGACCTTCGTTCAGTTCAAAGGTAAGAATAAGTTTACTATCCGTGAGTTTGACCGCTTGCTCCAGCTCTGAAAGGGTCGAAAGAGGATGGACCATATTGCATACTGCGCCGATCCTGTTTAAAGCGTACACTGCAATAACGCACTGCGGAATATTCGGGAGAAATACGGTGACAAGATCTCCTTTTTTCACGCCGTGTTCGAGAAATCCTGCGGCACATGTGTTGACAAGGTCATACAGTTCCCCGTATGAGATCCTATTATCAAAATATTGGATCGCTATGGCCTGTCGGCCTGCATGTTCCACACCATAGTTGAACATGGAGTAGAGAGACTGTTTTGTCTCGTCGGAATACTCTAGTTCCGTTTTTGCATCATTTCGATATACCGCACGCGGCATAATATTATTCGGCCTTCTTCTTTTCGTTTGCCCGTGTTTGTTCCTGTTTTTCTAAAAGTCGATAGTCCACCTTATTGAACTTCGTCATCGGAAGATCTGAGACAAATTCCACTTGAACTGGAACGCTCCAGCGGTTCATCTGATCTTTGGCATACCCAATCAATATTTTCTCCTCTTCGCCTGCATCAAAGGAACCAAGCGGCTTTTCCGGGACCACATACAGTTTGATCTTTCGATCCAGCTTCCAGGGAGTTGCTACTGCACAAACCTGTTTGATATCAGGGTGGCCTTGCATTGCTTCCTCGATGAGTGTTGGATAGACGTTGTATCCGTTGACCTTCACGAGTCTCTTATGTCGGGAACGGAAACAGATGTTTCCGTCCTTTCGAATCACGACAAGGTCGCCGGTATGAAGCCAGACATTTCCATCATCATGAAGACGGAGAACATCCTTTGTGGCCGCTTCATTTTTGTAGTATCCCTTCATCACTGAGGGGCCAAGGAAACAAAGTTCCCCTTCAACCCCGTCGACAACAATTTCAGTTGTACCGGGGGTTACAACACAAACTCTTGTTCCGGTAACAGGCGAGCCAACACATCCTGTTGGTAGTCTATCATACTCGTTTGCAACAAGAGAACAGGCACCGCATGCCTCTGTCAGCCCGTAACCAGTTCTGAAAAGAATGTCAGCATGAGATTTTTTCAAAAGAACATTGTATTTATTTGCAAGTGACTCTGAAACACGATCCCCGCCGCTGACCATAAGTTTCATCCTCGAAAGATCTTTATCTTCAAAGAAGGGATACATGCGTTCGAAAAGCGCGGGTACTCCTGGAATGAACAGGATATCCTCGGAAAATATCTGTTGGGCGCACCCTTTTGGATCGAATCTCGGGATGAGAACGACCTTCATTCCGGAGATGAGAGGTGCATGGACGGATACCGCAAGGCCAAAGGCATGGAATATCGGAAGGATCGCAAGAAATCCATCGCCCACATCAGTTTTACCCTCGCCTATGTCTATTAGAAGCTGGATAGACATGGAGTTTACCGCATAATTCGAGAGCATGACACCCTTTGAATCGCCGGTTGTCCCACCGGTGTACATGATCACAGATACATCTTCAGGCTTCACATCATCGGTTGGAAGAATGGCTCCTCCTTTGATAAGTTTCTTACCTTCGGCAAGGAGATCTGTCCATAGAGTGATTCTGGTGGTGTCACGAACCTTTGGATATTTTCGCATGACAAACCGGAATCCCTTGTCCAGAACAAAACCTTTCAGGTTTGAAGGGAAGTATCCTGAGGTTCGGCACCGGATGACCTCGATGTCTTTTCCCGAGAGGAGAGCTTCGTTGATCTCACAGGCGAGAACAATTTTACTTTCGGTGAGTTTGAGAGCGTAATCGATATCTTCCTGAGGGGATAAGGGATGGACCATATTGCATATTGCGCCGATCCGGTTAACGGCATAAATCGCGAGAACTCCCTGGGGAATATTGGGTAGGAAAATGGTGATATGATCGCCCTTTTTTACACCATGATTTACAAGGGCCGCAGATATCGCATGAACCTCGTCCATGAATTGTTTAAACGAAATATGTCTTCCGTAGTATGCAGCCGCGGGTGACTTCTCACCAGCCCGGTTGAAACCATACTGAAGTGCTTCATACAACGAACGTTTATTTTCTTCAGAATACTGTAACGTCAAATAATGATCCTCCGAATGAGCGGTAGAAATGTATTAGTATTATTTGTCATGGAAGATATAATAGAAACTGAAATATTTTTGTCTATTTTATCAATTAATAGACAGAATCTTATAACCTGACTCGGAAATCACCGAAATAAATTTAGCTTCGGCAATAACTTTTGAAAGTTCCACAGTAGCTGTTTTTGTCTTGAGATCTACCGATACCGAAACAACACCAGGGATGCCTGAAAGAACTTGTTCAACATTCTTTTTACAGTGGTCACACATCATGCCTTCAATGGTAAGTACTTTTTTCATGGTTTTCTCTTTGTATATTGTTGGTATTTCTGATTTGAAAAATCTAAGTCTGAGGGCATTTGATACGACACAGAATGAAGATAGACCCATGGCAAGTGCCGCAAAGCCCGGCGAAAGTTTCCACCCGAGCGGAACAAAGAAAACACCTGCCGCAAGGGGGATCCCGATCGTGTTGTAGATGAACGCCCAGAATAAATTCTGTTTGATGTTTCTAAGTGTGGCACGGCTTAGCCGGATCGCCGAGACAATATCCCAAGGATCGCTTTTCATCAAAACGAAGTCAGCAGATTCAAGAGCTATGTCAGAGCCGGCTCCAATCGCGATACCCACATTTGCCCGGGCAAGAGACGGTGAGTCATTGATCCCGTCCCCCACCATAATGACATGATGCCCGGCTTCCTGTAGTCTTCTGACATGGCCTTCTTTTTCTGCCGGCATCACCTCTGCTATGACCGTATGGATTGACAACTGCTCTGCGACCGAATCGGCAACGCTACGTGTGTCCCCGGTGAGTAAAACCACATCCAGACCAAGGGCCTGTAATCCAGCAACAGCGGCTTTAGAGGTTGGTCGGATCTTGTCCGAAACGGATATGACGCCGAGAAGTTTGTTTTCACTCGCGAAGTAGAGCGGGGTGCCGATAACGTTTACCGGTGTGAAAGAAACGCCGTTCTCTTCCATGAAAGCAGCATTTCCGGCATAACAGATCTTCCCATTCACCAAAGCCGAGACACCCCGACCAGGTACTGAAACGAAATCCTGAGCTTTTACATAAGCGATCTTGTTCTCCTCAGCATAGGTGATGACCGCTTTGGATAAGGGATGTTCTGATGCCGATTCAACAGAAGCGGCGATCGAAAGAAGCTCATCGCTTGTCCCAGAGAGCGTAATGACATCAGTGACCTGCGGCTTTCCGATTGTGACCGTTCCAGTTTTATCCAGAAGAATGGTATCGGCACGTCCCGCAGTTTCCAGAGCTTCGGCAGATTTTATCAATATTCCTAGCGAAGCGGCTTTCCCGGTCGCTACCATAAGGGCGACTGGGGTGGCAAGACCAAGGGCACAGGGACAGGATATAACAAGAACTGAAATAGAGATGGAGAGAGCAAACGTGAACGGTTGTCCAAGAATAAGCCATACGGCCCCGGAAATGATCGAGATGCTGATCACCAGCGGAACAAATATCCCGCTCACTTTGTCGGCTATTCTTCCGATCGGAGCCTTGGATGCATTGGCATTCTGAACGAGTTCAACGATTGCAGCGAGCGTTGTATCCTCTCCAATTTTTTCTGCACGGAAGGTGAAACTTCCTAGAGATATCGTTCCAGCAGAAACCATATCGCCCGGATTTTTTACGACAGGAATACTTTCACCAGTCAGCGCTGACATGTCGACAGGGGCAGAACCTTCTGTAATTATACCGTCGACGGGGATACCGGCACCCGGTCTCACCAAAATAAGATCTCCAACGGTCACCTGATCGGCAGGGATAATGACCTCAACTCCGTCACGGAGAACGGTTGCAGTTTTTGGTGCAAGATCTATGAGTTTTCTGACAGCCTCAGTGGTTTTTCCTTTGGACCTCGTTTCCAGAAACTTGCCGATGGTAACGAGCGACAGGATCATCCCAGCCGATTCAAAGTAGATGTCCATTGACCAGAGACTTGCGGCGGTCAAATCGCCAATCGAAAGAGCTACAAAAATAGAATATATCGCATAAAGTCCGTATCCAATCGCCGCCATTGAACCTAAGGCAACCAGAGAATCCATGTTTGGTGCACGGCGGAAGAGGGCAGGAATGCCGGACGTGTAGTATTTTTTGTTTGCTATAACGATCGGAACGGTCAGACCCAACTGAGCTAGGGCAAATATACCTGCGTTTTCCGGAACATGGGTCCAGTCGAGAAACGGAAATCCCCACATATGTCCCATGGAGAGATACATAAGCGGGATAAGAAAAGCAAAAGAGATGATGAGCCGAATCTTCATCGGACGAAGAGTAGATGCCTCTTTAGGCGAAGTTCCCAAAACCACATCATATCCGGCAGAGCGAATAGCCGCAACGATCTGATCATCCAAGACATCATCCGAATCCACGACGAGGCGGTTTTCTAGAAGGTTGACTGAAGCGGAGCGAACACCTTCAACGCTTTTCGCGGCCTTCTCCACGTGGAGAGAACAGGCCGAACAGCTCATGCCAGATACAGTGTATGTTTTTTTCATTTGGAGTTTTCTTTAAAGAACCGGCCGATCTCATTCAACATTGCACCCGGACGTTCGATTTTTCGTGTCTCCAGATCGACGACCGTACTAGGGGTACCTGGAAGAAGACCACCATCAAGGAGGTAATCATGAGGGACGTTGATCTGATCAATGCTGACCGGGGAGATTTGGCCAGAGATGTTCGCAGAAGTTGCCGTAATAGGGCAGTCAAATGCGGAAATCAATTCAAGAGCGAGGGTGTGATCAGGATACCGAATACCTATAGATCCCGTTCCGCCCGATAAGTCACCCGGCAGGCAGTTTTTCACCGGAAGAACGATCGTGATAGGACCCGGAAGGAATTTGCTGATGAACCGTTCTGCAAACGGGCTGACGTCGGCAATACCGTAGATCATCTCGATATCTGAAACGGCGACCGAAATCGGTTTTCCAAGATCTCGTTGTTTTGCTTCAAACACTTTGATCACAGCAGTCTCAGACAATGCATCCGCGCCGAGACCATAGACAGTTTCCGTAGGATATACAACGAGTCCGTCCCGAGATAATACACGAACGGCTTTTTCGATTCTGGTTTCTTCTGTAGGTGTTGTCATCAGAACTCTTTCCCCTTTATTTTTTCTATATCAAATACGCCTATCGAGCTGACATGCATCACTGCCATGACGCCGGCCTGAATGGGATCGGTAACTACGAGGTTTGCGGCAGAAGAAGCACTTCCCGCCATCTTCAGGCAGATCACCGGGATACCATCGGCTTGTATCGATCGGATCGCATTCGTGATCTCACCACCCATCAGTGAACCGGCAAGAACAAGGATCGAGGCGCGGGGCAGGCGTCCAACTGCTTCCACTGCACGTGCCAACGTTATTTCACCAACGAGCGGGATCGTATCAACAGAAATACGTTCGCCGCGGATATTGTGTCGATCTGCTTCGTTCACTGCCCCCATCGCGACCTGTGCCACTTGGGCTCCCCCACCCATAATAATAACACGTTTCCCAAATATTTCTCCAAATGTGTCGTGAAGAGCGACCTCACTGATACCTGGAACGTTCCTGAGTCCAAAAAGAACGGTGTCTATCTCAACACATTCTTCGATCTCGATATCGACCCACGCACATCCTTTGTCAGGACCCCGGACAAGTATTTCCTGCTGGATAGAGGCGATGTTCGCGTTATGTTCAGCACAAACCGAACCGATATCTCTAAGAATACCTTTCTGATTGGCGGCAATGAGACTGATTGCGTGATGAGACACCATAGAAATGAGTGCGATAACCGGGGATCGAACCCGGATTAGAGGCTTGGGAAGCCCCTGTCATGCCACTAGACCACTACCGCAGGTATATAATATCTTGTTTGCAGGGTTAATAGAGATTTCTTATCAAGAGGTGATCTCTGTTGTTTCAAGAGCAGGTCTAGGGATGCTGCAAAGGGTATACCGGCCTCCTTGTGAGTGAAGATAGCCTTTGGATAGAAGAGAGCGCAGAGCTGCAGTCACTTCTGGGATACTACGTCCGCTTGTGTCAGAGAGTTCAATCGGTGTTAAGGGGGCATAAACTAAAGCGAGAAGAAGTTCGGCCTCGATGTTGTTCTGAAAGACGGTTCTTCCGTTGACGATCACATCCTCCATCATCTCATCGATATCCTTTTCGACGGCTTCGAGATGATCGATGAGTTTGTCTCTGGAGTCAAGAAGACGGCGGATCATCATGATCTTATCAGAGAGTGGAAGAACACTCTCAGTATTGGCAGGATCGGTCTGTGGGGGTTGTTCGGCTTTTTTGACCCGGACCGAGAGCGTGAAATCATTTACCAGATAGTAGTATTTTCGCCGTTTATCATCCTGATAACTGGTGATGACCGCTTCCTTTTGCATGATCGCAAGATGTTCGATAACGGCTTTAGGATTGATGACCAAACGATCGGATATTTCGGTGACAAAACATGGTTTCTGCCGAAGAAGATCAAGGATCCGCCGACGGTTTCGGTTTCCAAGGATGTCCAATAAATGAGATATATTATCTTGGTCAAGCATTTTTATCGAGGTTACATTATGTAAGGGATATTTATTTAAATGCCTTCTGATAAATTCGACGAAGCATCAGGCTATCTTTAAGAGATATTCTCAAAAAAAAAGAAAAATGATTTTTATGACATGTTGATTGAAGCCCTAGGCTCGATCAGTGTTAGAAGTCAGACTCGAAATCGTCAACCGTCATGGCTGAGACTATGCCTTTCTGTCTGAGGAACTCTTTGGTCAACAGGAAGTAAACCATAGAGAGAGCTTTGCGTCCCTTGTTGTTGGTTGGGATGACAAGATCAACATGGTTGGTACGATTGTTGATATCACAAAGTGCAATCACCGGGATACCGGTCTGGAATGCCTCGGTGATGACCTGAGCATCTCCGATCGGATCAGTTACGATGACGACCGAGGGTTCAGCATACTTCGGGAGTTTCGGGTTGGTTAAGGTTCCGGGGATAAATCTGCCAACGTGGGAGAGTGCACCAATAGTATTTGCAAACTTCTGTGCCGGGTACTGACCGTACTGGCGGGAAGTGACGACGAAAATCTTTGCAGGCTCGTAGCGTGCAAGGAACTTTGCTACCTGTTTGATACGCTCATCGGTCTTTCTGATATCGATGATATACAGACCGTCAGCTCTGATACGGTAGATGAAGTCTTTCATGTCGTTGTCTTTCTGCTGAGTTCCGATATGGACACCGGCAGCAAGATATTCTTCTACGGATACTAATGGTTCGTTTAATTCAATTCCAAGTTCATTGTCGGTCATTTTAGAAATGCTCCTCAATTCTTATAAGTTCATTTAATTTAGCAATGCGCTCTCCACCAACAATACCACTCTTCAAAAAGCAGCAGCCAAAAGCTGTTGCAAGATGTGCAATGGTGTTATCAGTCGTTTCACCGGAACGGTGGCTCATGACCGTTTCATACCCGTAATCACGGGCGAGATCGATCGTTTCAAAGGTGTCGGTGAGTGTCCCGATCTGATTTGGTTTGATCAGAACACAGTTGCAGGCATCATATCTGATACCTTCTGCAAGACGAACGACATTCGTAACGAACAGATCATCGCCGCAGATAAGAGTATCGCGGCCAGAAAGATCCTCGGTGATACGTGCAAACCCTTCGAAATCTTCTTCCTGGATTGGGTCTTCGACAAAAAGCAGGTTATATGTTTCGGTCAGGTCGGCAATATATGCAATCTGCTCCTCAGTAGTTCGCTTTGCATTCTTATAGACATATCTCCCGCTTGCAGCATCCCACATCTCTGACGCGGCAACATCGATGCCCATACGGACCTCGATCCCGGTTTCGTCAAAGACTTTGGTGGTAGCTTCATTCACGATTTCAAAGGCTTCAAGATCAGCGATGTGTGGAGCCCATGCCCCTTCATCGCCCTTGCCGCACCCCTTACCGCGCGCGATAAGGATCTCTTTGACACGTTTGTGAACAAGCGCGTTGGTAAATACTGCCTCGGCTGCCGTAGATGCTCCAGTTGGTATAATAAGGAACTCCTGGATATCAGTAGCAT
>DALTVX010000062.1 GCA_029987395.1 Methanocorpusculum sp.
ATTTTATGCTAGTTTTTATGCTGAGGTAGTCTAGCGGTAGGGCGCGGGCCTGGAAAGCCCGTGAGGCGAAAGTCTCTCGGGAGTTCAAATCTCCCCCTCAGCGTTCTTGTTTTACAGTCGTTTTGCAATTGATTCTGCTGCTCCAAAGACGGCGTGCGTATCCGGTTTTAAGATCGCGACAGGAACATCCACCATTTTTTCGATAAGAGACGCAAGGATCGGCGCACAAATGATGCCAGCGGCTCCGTCGTTTCTTGCACGAACGGCGACGATAAGACAGTCTTCAAGAGAATTTGCCGCATACCCTTTGATCCGGTACTCAGTTCCGTTTGCACATATTTTTGCCCCTTCGTTCTCATCAAGGAGAAACTTAGCAGCGATCAGAGCTATGAATTTTCCATGAGGGGGAGAGAAAACGGTAACGATTTTTTTGACAGTAGAGAGTCGTGGATCCCGCTCACCTGATGCGATTTTATACAAAGTGACTGCAGGTATGTGAGTCATCTCAGAGAGCTGGCGGATGCTTAACCCCCTTCGCTCAAGCTCTTCAGATAAGGCCACGCGAAAATCAGTCTCAAATATTCTCTGTTCAAACATATTGATATAACATAGTATATTTTATTAGATAAATAATATCATTTGAGATGCTAAAATATTCATTGCCGATAATTCCCCGCATCTCGTGGTTTTTTTCTAATTTGGTGTTACATTTATGATAAGAGAGATCTCGACAAAAACTATTGAGAGATGGATCCTTTGGAAATATCTGAACACACAACCATATATTTTTACTCTTTGTACGGAATTTTGTATGCGATCAGTAAAAAAGGGCGCTCGTGATCATTGTAGTGATCGGAAACGCAGGCTCTGTGGGTTTTAACGAGATGAAACGCGGACTGTGTGGCGTGAGTTCGAAAACACTTTCAGTAACGCTGAGGGAGCTTGAACAGAAGGAACAGGTCGAAAGAAAAGTGTTAGATACGAATTCGCCAACCGTCAGATATTGTCTGACCGTATTGGGATGCCTTATTCGCATGCATATAAACCAGAAACCGCTCGAAGAAAAAAAAGTGGAAGATTTTATTCTCGAGGAGTGAGAAGGGTCACGGTTTTTTATTTTTCGGCACGACTTTGCCGTCAATATTTTTGGGAAGAGGGATCGATGTAACACGGATCGGCCGGTCAACATCTTTTGCGATTGTGTTTCCCTGCATTTTTATCTCCGCAACATCGTCTTTTGCTCTCTGTGAACTTCCAGCTTTGATCGACCCGCCGGTGTCATTGGGCCGGGCATATGTTTTCATACTGATCATCTCATTCGAGACATCCCTCGGGCGCTGGGTATCTGCCATTCGAATATGTCCGTCGGTTTCCTTCGGCCGCTGCTGACTGCGAACTTGGGTTGCTGATCCTTCCAAAACTCCTCCCTCGCAAGCTTCCGGTCTTTTTCGTGTTCCAACAGCAGGTTTTCTCTCACCGCCGTACATCTCCTTGGGCTTGTCGTTTCCCCCAACATTAGCCTGGCCTGAAAGAACGGTGTCCTCCTTTTTATCACGTTTCGGAAGGGGGATGGTATTGTCGATCTTTTGTATTTTTTTAGCACCACCTACAAGGACCTGCGGATCCTTATTCTTCGGAGGTTCTTTTTTTGGAGGAGCGGAGACCAAAGTTCGAACCGGTTTTGCCGGGATGATCACCGGATCGAGCTCAAAAAGATCATCCTCAGGGTCCTCTGTCTTTTCTACCACGATACGTTCTTCAAATATATCCTCGTCTTCATATTCCATGGAAAAACCTTTTTCAATTTCTTCATCCTGTTGTTCAGGTGCTTTGGACAGGTCAACGATCTCATCTTCAAAGATGACCTCATCCTTTGCCATTGTTAATAGGCGGGAAGAGGATTCGACAACCTCTTCAAAGCCATAGACTTTGTTTTGTTCCGCGTCATAGATCATACGGATCTCATCAAGCTCAGCGACCCGAGGTACATTTTCTATACCGGCAAGTACGATGATGACACCGACATATTTTTTGGATTTGACCGGGTAATCACCGGCACGCATCTCAAGTCCCCTGATACTTCGGTCGATCCATTTGCGCACGGTCTGGAACCCTTTCATCGAGAGTTCTTTGGATGGGCCGGAGATGAGAATGAGGGCCTTGTTTGCAGAGGTGAGATCGCAAGGAACAGAAACCTCTTCATAGACCGCTTTTTTTGCAAGCTCAACTATACGGGATGTTCTAAGATGTCCCTCATTGAACATATACTCCTCGACCCGGAGTCTTTTTAAGAAATTTGACCAGGCCGTTGGCAGTTGTTCCACCGCATAGCCGATGGCGACTAGATCCATGCCAGTGAGTGTGTTCAGGATCTCGCCGGCATCCAGAACAACTTCTGCTGACTCAACACCTCTGAGACCAAACTCGCCGGCACGGAGAAGCAAACCTACTCTCGCGGCAAGACCTTCGTTCAGTCGCGGATAGAGTTCTTCGAGAGTTTGTTTGGGAGCGAGACCGTCTTTTTCTGCAGCTAGAGAGATGTCTTCTGAAATTCTAGTGTACCAGGTTTCATTATCAAAGAGGAGAGAGGCACTTGAGACCGATCTGATAGATTCAAGGGTTTCAGAGGCATGGGCAGATATTTTTATCCCTTCGTTTCTCCCGGGCAAAGTTAAAATGGTGAAGACAGGATCGGGAAAAGCGGCAACCAACTGTTGAATAAAATCCGGTACAAGCTCAGCCATTCTGCCGCCAAGCCCGGCACATACAAACACCGCGTCGATTTCATCTACGGCGGCATCCAAAAAACAACTTGTGAGATGAGCTGTGTCAAAATCGGCTCCCCGATTATTATTCTCTTTCATAGGATCGATTGGAGACAAAACGATCCGGTTGGCCGCAGGGATCCCTGTTATTTTATTGAGATTATCCCGATCTGAGTCGAAAACATAAGAGCGGACGCTCCTCACACCACTTTTTGCATCCTCACGGAACAACGTCTCGACGATCCGGCATCCCGCTCCTCCGACCCCTATTAGTAATGCCCTCATGTATGCCTGTTTCTATTATTCCCCTTGCAAAGATATAATGTTTGTAGAGAAAATCAGAGTAAATCCCTTCTGCCCGATACGGGAGCTCTGGGTTTTTTTCCCCGCCGTTTTTTTCCGCTGACAACCAGGATCAGAATAAGTATGACGATTATTACGGCAAGAGAGACGATACCGATCAGCGTCGTCGGAAGATTTTCCGAGAGGGTGAGGGTCACTTTGTTGTCTGCATTAGGAAGGACCGTGTAACTGAGATCGGTCACGGCGTATCCATCTGCAGATGCAGAAAGAAGGAGAGTGGTCCCTGGTTTAACGTTTGTGATGTAGGTTCCATTGGAAGAGGTAACACCTTTCACCGTTCCGTCGAAATAGACGATGGCCCCTTGAAGAGGTTTATCATGTGCGATCACTGAAACGATCAGAGGGACGACCGAGTAGTTGAGTTCTATAATGATGTCGGATGTGATGGGACTGAACTGGATCTCCTGATGTTTTGAAACATACCCGTCTTTTTCTATTCTCAGATCATACGTTCCCGTGGTGTGGGTCGAAAGCTGAGCTCGGCCATATGCATCCGAATAAGAGGCGATCTTTCCGTCAATATAAACTGCAGCTCCAGAGACGGGATATTTTTCCTCGTTGTAGATGAGAATAAGTGGAGTGAATTGGGATTTGGCGAGGGATAGCGTAAGGGATGTCTGATCTGTACCGATATAATGGGATGAGCTGTAAGGATCATAGGTATCAGCACTGATGGTTATGAGGTGATAGGCACCTTTCCCCATTGAGACGTGAAGCAGACCCGCACCATTGGTCATCCCTTCCTCTTTTCCATCTATGCAGATCACGGCGCCAGAAATAGCGACCCCATTCACATCAGTGATCTTGATGGGTAAGGGGGTCTCTGAAACGAGATAAACTGACTCACTTTTGGGCATGGTGTTGATCGTGATGGATCTCGTCTGGGAAATATAACCTAATTTAAAAACAGACAGTGTGTAAACCCCTTCATATTCGACCGCAGTAAACTGGGCGATCCCATTCACATCAGTATAGAGGGTGTTGGTCACCGTTCCTTTTGTTATGGTAACGCTCGCTCCGCTGATCGCGTCATAGTTTGCATTGTTGTCAAACACATTGACGGCGAGTGTCGTGGAGACAGCGGAGACAGACCCGCATAAAAAAAGGAGGAGAAAAAGTACTGCAAGGATACGTTTTATCATGGTATTCATTTTTGCGGTCAACTACTATTAGTTCATCGGGTGCTTGAGATCCGGTCAAGAAGCATACCTTCAACAATGACAGGGTAGGTGGTTCTCGCTACTTCGATCGCACTGGTGAGACGCCAGCCGCGTTCGGCATAGATGGTGAGCAGAGGTTCACCGCGTTTGACATATTCTCCTGGTTTTTTGTGAAGATGAAGACCTGCTCCGTGATCTATGGGAGATCCGGCGGCTCGGGCAATACTAATCAGCGCCTGGTTTTTGATGGAAACCACATAGCCATCTCCAGCAGATGGGACGATAAAGGAGTGTTCACCGACTGAGAAGTCGGTTGATTTGACCTTGGGGTCGCCGCCTTGGATCTCGATGATATCCAGCATTTTCTTAAGGGCTTTGCCTTTTTTGATCTGATCAGAGGCAGCTTCGGCTCCAGCTCCAAATGCGCTCTTGCCGGTCATTTCGAGTGCGATTCCTGCGATGGCAACACTTTTTTGAACAAGAGAGTTGGCACCGCGTTTTCCTTCGAGTATGCTGAGAGCTTCGGAGACTTCAAGGTTGACACCGATGTTTCTCCCGATCGGCGAGCCGCCAAAGGTGACTGCACATTCCACTCTGATCCCTAAACGATTCCCAAGCGTGATGAGTTCGTTTGCAAGTATCCGGCCTTCTGCTTCATCGGCAATTTTAGTTCCCGGACCGATCGGGATGTCTATGACGCAGGTGTCGGAACCGACTGCCATTTTCTTTGCCATGATGCTTGCAAGCATCTGACCTCTGGCATCGATCCTGAGAGGGTACTCGTAGGTGACGATCATGTCGTCAGCAGGAGCGATGTTGGTCGACCCACCCCAGACAATGACGCCGCCGGCTTTCTCGGTCATTTTTTTGATTTCTGATGCTGAGAAGGTAACGGGGGCGAGAGCTTCCATAAGATCGGCTGTCCCACCAGCGCCAGTAATGGCCCGCGAGCTGGTTTTTGGGATGAGGAGGCCCGAAGCAGCAATAATGGGGACGACGAGAAGAGTGATCTTGTTTCCAGGAACGCCGCCGATGGAGTGTTTATCGACGACAGGTTTTTTCGAGAATTTGATCTGTTCGCCTGAGGCCACCATTTCCCGGGTGAGGAATTCGATCTCATCCATATCGAGACCGTTGATGTAGGTGGCGGTGATGTAAGCGGTGATCTCGGAGGGAGAAAGCACGTTGGTCGACATGTCGGTGATGATGGCGGCCGTTTCTTCACGAGTGAATTTGCCGCCGTCCATTTTCTTTCGAATGAAGGCGATCGAAGCAGGACGGGAGGCAACACGGACGTCA
>DALTVX010000006.1 GCA_029987395.1 Methanocorpusculum sp.
AGGTTTTATCCATGGACATAAAGTACGTAACAACAACCTGCCCGTATTGCGGGACTGGCTGCTCCTTCAACCTAGTTGTGAAGGATGGCAAAGTCATTGATGCCCAGCCGTCTCAGCGATCCCCGGTCAACGAGGGAAAACTCTGCCCGAAAGGTGTATTCGGTTTTGAGTTCATCAACTCCCCCGACCGTCTAAAGACTCCTCTTGTAAAAAAAGATGGAAAACAAGTACCAGCAACCTGGGATGAGGCACTCACCATCATCGCAGAACACTTCGGCAAATACAAGCCAGAAGAAATCGCTGTCATCTCTTCTGCACGATGCTGCAACGAAGACAACTATGCTATGCAGAAGTTTGCCCGCGTTGTATTGAAAACACCAAACGTAGACCACTGTGCACGTCTGTGCCACGCTCCAACCGTAGCCGGTTTGAACATGGTCTTTGGCTCAGGTGCATCCACCAACTCCTTCATGGACTTGGCAAACTGCGGTCTCGCTTTTATCATTGGTTCCAACAACTTTGAAGCCCACCCTCTTGCCGCACGCCGTATCATGCAGGCAAAGAAGAAGGGAGCAAAGGTCATCGTCTGTGACCCGCGTTTTACCCCAACCGCAAAACAGGCACACCTGCACATCCAGCACTACCCGGGAACTGATATTCAGCTCCTCAACTGCTTCATGAAATACATCATCGAAAACGACTGGGTAGACCACGAATTCGTTGATAACCGCACAAACGGATACGCAGAACTCAAGGCATGCGTAACCCAAGACAAATACAACTTCGAGAACACCTCAAAGATCTGCGGAGTACCAGTCGAGAAACTTCAGCTCGCCCTTCAGTGGATCCATGAGAACCAGCACAAGACCGCATTCGTCCACTGTCTGGGTATCACTCAGCACACGGTCGGTGTCGACAACGTTCGATCGATCGCCTTCATCCAGACCCTCCTTGGAAACATCGGAAAGCCCGGATGCGGTGTCAACGCACTTCGCGGTCAGAACAACGTCCAGGGGTCCTGCGACATGGGAGCACTCCCGAACGTATACGCAGGATATCTGAGCGTCAACAACCCAGAAGCAGCAAAGAAAGTTGCAGACTACTGGGGAGTCACCGATCTGCCGTCAGGAAAACTTGGTCTCCACATCCCAGAGATGCTCGAGCTCTTCGAACACGAACCTGAAAAACTGAAATGCCTGTACCTGCTCGGTGAAAACCCGGTCATGTCAGATCCAAACAGTAAGGGTGTCGAGAAAGCAATGGCCAACTGCGAGTTCCTCGTAGTTCAGGATATCTTTGAGACAGAGACAACCAAATACGCAGATGTTGTGTTACCAGGAGCCTGCTATGCAGAAGAAGACGGTACACAGACCAATGCAGAACGCCGTGTCCAGAGATTCAGAAAAGCTCAGGATGCACCAGGAGAGGCAAAACTCGACTGGGAGATCATGAAAATGATCGCAACCAAGATGGGATACGCCGACAAGTTTGCATGGGAAACCTCTGAGGATGTATTCAACGAGATGCGTAAGATCACACCCCAGTATGCAGGTATCACCTACGCAAAACTCGAAGGAGACGGGATCCAGTGGCCATGCCCAACCGAAGACCACCCAGGAACACCGATCCTCCACATCAACTCGTTTGCAGGAATGCCCGATGGCAAAGCAAAACTCCAGGCGATCGAACACCGTGCACCAGCTGAAGTTATCGATGAAAAATATCCGTTCTGGCTTACCACCGGAGCAACCATCTGGCACTGGCCATCAGGCTCGATGACCCGCAGGTGTGCACAGCTCGACCGTGACTGTCCAACAGCATGGCTCGAGATGAACAAGAAAGATGCAGCAAAACTCGGTATCGCAGACGGCGAAAAGGTCATGCTGTCCTCACGCCGCGGAGAAGTAGCAGTAGCAACACGCGTCTTTGACGATATTAAGGAAGGCGTATTCTTTATGCCGTTCCACTTCATCGAAGCACGGGCTAACTTAGTTACCAACACCGCATACGATCCAGTGTCCAGAACACCGGAATACAAAGTCTGTGCTGTCAAAGTTACCAAACTGGAGGCCTAAAATGTCAGCAAAAGGCGATATGTGCTACGCATGGACGAAAGATGCAGGCATCAAAGGAGAATGCGGAGGAGCAGTAACTTCACTTCTGAAATATGCACTCCAGAACCACATCGTTGACGCCGTCCTCACGGTAAAGAAAGGCGTCGACATCTATGACCCTATCCCGGCATTCATCACCGACCCGGCCGAACTTTCCGAAACAGCAGGATCACTCCACTGTGGAACTCTGCTTCTGCCCAAACTGATCCAGAAATACCTGGACGGTGCTAAGGACATGAAGATCGCAGTCACCGTCAAGGGATGCGATGCAAAAGCAATGTACGAACTTGCCAAACGCGGTAAGATCAACATGGACAACATCTTCATGATCGGTCTAAACTGCGGAGGCTCTGTTACCCCGTTCACTGCACGTACCATGATCCTTGAAAAATACGGCATCAACCCTGATGACGTAGTCAAGGAAGAGATCGACAAAGGTCAGTTCATCGTCATGCTCAAAGACGGGACCCACAAAGGTATCTCGATCGACGAGCTGGAAGAAGAAGGTGTTGGCCGCCGTCTGAATTGTCAGCGCTGCGAAACCAAGATCCCCCGTCAGGCAGACATTGCCTGTGGAAACTGGGGTGTCTTCGGCGAGAAAGCCGGCAAGGCAACCTTCGTTGAGATCTGCTCCGAGAAAGGTGCAAAGCTCTTCGATGGAGCCAAAAAGGCTGGTATTATCGACACCTGCGCTCCCGAGGCAAAAGGCCTTGAGATCCGCGGAAAGATCGAGACCGTCATGGTCAAGATGGGTAAGAAGAACCAGAAGAAACAGTTCGACGCCCTTGGCTATGGTGCAAAACGTCTGGCATTCATGCAGGCAGAAACATCACGCTGTATCAAATGCTACACATGCATTGAATCTTGCCCTGTTTGTTCCTGCACGGAATGTATGGCAAAAGATCCAAACTACGTTATGCCTGGAATTATTCCACCTGACTTCATGTTCCACATGATACGCTATGCACACGTAGCTCCATCCTGTATCAACTGTGGTCAGTGTCAGGAACTTTGTCCGATGGACATTCCAAATGCGCTCTTTATGCATGCAATGCAAACTGAGATCCAGGAACTTATCGGCTATGACAAACCAGGTTACGATATGTCACCCTCACCCTTTGCCTACTCTGAAGAGAAGAAAGAAGGCGGTTTTGTCTTTTTCAAGATGCCGTAATCATATCTCTGCCGTCAGATTAATGATACAAAACATTAGTTAGGTGTGAGATCCACACCGATCAACCCCTTTTTTTAATTGCTTGATAATAAGAAATTCTGTACCTACTTGCAATGAGCATGAGTATCAAAAAAACTAAAATTTAAAAAAGAAGAGCACCCGTCATCTCAATCATTACAAGACCTTTGATACATATCAGAATAAGCGGGTGATGCTCAGACCAAACTCATTCCTGAGGCGTGACACAGATCACTGAGGTGTTGCCAAGATCCACAATTTCACCGCAGACGTACGGGATGGGAGTGTGAAAGATCGGACCGCCTAGGGTGACCGTATGATACTCGCCGTTTTCGCCGCACACATCGAGCCCCTTTTCCTTCATGAACGCGACCATCTCATGGTCCAGAACTTTGCCGAGCAGATCTTGTGGAAGATCCGCGTTCCTCACACACTTGATCACGCACTGATACCCAAGGTCGATGACCTCTCTCGTGTTCTCCTCACGGTCTCTATGCCAGAGTGGATAATACGGCTCGATCCCTGCTGATCTGCACCTCTTTGTGCCCCACTCTCTGTGTTCCTCGATGTCAATATCCCCATAGACACAAAGCTCGGCGCCGAGTTCTTTTGCACGGCGAAGTCCATCTTCGAGTGCAAGATGATACTCTTCGCCGCTGGATGCACAGGTGATGAGAGGGATCTGCAGCGACGCTGAGATACGGTCGAGCAGACCCAGATCAACTCCGTGGAACCATGAGTGTTGTTCATCTTTGTTCACCATGACGAGCAGACCGACCGGTGTATGACCGGCCGCAATCATTTTGTGGAGAGCAAGTGTGCTGTCTTTTCCGCAGCTGTATGATATAACGAACTTCATAATTTTTCCTCCAGGATCCTATAGATCGCATCCATATCAAGTGATTTTCGAAGAGCATCGGCGAGGAGGTCAAGCTGGTGTTCACGATAGTTTTTGTCCAAAAGCAGACTGTCATCATGGGATCCAACGCCAGGAGCGTCCTCCTCCTGCAGATGGATATCGAGTTTTGGAACGACACCAAGAACCGGAACTCCAGTCAGCTCTGTGAGACGAGCCGGGCCGATGCCTAAATGTTTTGCGTCGCCAGAGAGCCGGTTGATTATGAACCCGCGAACGAGATTTTTCGCCGCATCATCGAAGAGAGCGAAGGTCCCATAGAGCGAAGCAAAGACGCCGCCGCGTTCAATATCGCCGACGATGATGACGGGAGCGTTGATCTCTTTTGCAAAACCCATGTTGGCAATGTCATGATCCATGAGGTTGAGTTCTGCGGCTGCTCCTGCACCTTCGATGATGATGATATCGTATTCTCCCTCAAGGCTTCGAAACGCTGAAAGGACCTCGGGCATCAGCTGGACCCTCTCACCATATTTTTTGATGCCGGGAATCTGTTTTCCTCTGATACAAATCTCTACCCCTCCTTTGCATGGTTTGACAAGGACGGGGTTCATACGTCCGTCAGATTCGATTCCCGCGGCTTCAGCTTGTATAGCCTGTCCAATGCCGATTTTGTCGCCAGAACGGGTCACAAAGGCGGTCGAGGAAAGGTTCTGCGGTTTGAACGGAGCGACACGATGACCATCCTGAGCCAGGATCCGGCAAAGACCGGCGGTCAGGGTGGTTTTTCCAACATTAGACGCGGTTCCCTGTATCATGAGTGTTTTTGCCATTTTAGTCTCCAATCTTTGCCGTTACCGGTTTGATACAAATAGTATTGTTTTACTACTAAATATTTTTATGAGTTATGTCGCTCGAAAAAATGTACTGGAGAAGGCGGAGTTGTAGATAAAAACCGTAGATGTAAGTTTGTCCATTCGATATGTAAATCCGTTTGCCAGCCTGCTCAAACCAGACCATCACACGAAATTCACAAAAAAATAACGAAAACACGAAAAAGAAAGATTGGTTGGACGGGGGAGGGTACTACATCTATTCCCCTATCTGATTTATTTTATTTTCGTGTTTTCGTCACGTTTTCGTGTATTTCATGTGATGAGTGGTACCTTGCGAACAAACGAGAGCCATAAAACCGAGTCGGAGGGCCAGATGAAGATTGGCGAACGCGATTAATTATTCTCATAAATCCACCCACTCAATCAAAAAACCAGTTAACAAAAAAAGAGATGGATTTATATTCACGAATCCGCGATTAGATCACGGGTCATCTTCTTACTTATTTTCTCAAACAGGGAATGCAGACGTGTTTGTCGTCGATGATCGGAGCAAGTCCCTCGGCAACCTGCTCACCACAGACCGAGCAAATCACATTATTATAGATCCGTGCATGACCAGGGAGAAGCTCGGTCGCTTTTTTGACGGTGAACATCTTCTCTGCCGGCGTCTTGAGGATTTTCTCGATCCACATATCAGAAAGAGTATGAAACCGGTCATGCTCCTTTTGGGTCGCTTCGCCGGAGAATACCTTTGGGCGAAGTGCAGCCATCTCAGGATCGGCCGGCATACATTCTGGATCTGCGACCACGCGGACCGAGGTATCATTATCACGCCGATAGAACGAGAAGGCATTCTTTCCCCAATTATTGATAAACAGATTCCCTTTTCCTGCAGTGCAGCCAAGAACGCATTGGATCGCGTCGACCGTACAAGAATTGGTTTCTGTGATGCATACGACTTCCTCATCTTCGGAAAAAGAGAGTCCTAATTTTTCAATAGCAAGCTCACAGGCCTTATAACCCATAGCAAGTCCACCGCAGGTGTGACCGTGGAAAGCAACAACTTCGCTAAATTCTTTCATGTAATTATAATTCTTACTTACAGATATAAAAATCATACTGAAATTGATCGAGTGCAATATTTGCGCAGACGAAATAGAAATATATAATACTAAGTATTACACAAGTACAAAATGGTAATACCATGAAAAAACATTTCACTCTACTATTATTATTTGTTCTTGCTCTCGTATGTGTGTCAGCAGGATGTGTCAGTACTCCACAAGAAGCTGGCGATGGTACCATCACCATCACCGACTCAGGCGGACGAGTGGTTATTGTTCCTGATAATCCAGGAAAAATCGCCGTGAGTGGATCTGGTTCGACACGCTACTTTGGCTATCTTAACGTGACCGACCGAATTATTGCTGTTGATTATCTGGACAGCAATCTTTTAAAGTCTAGCTCTGAGGTCCGCCCCTACATGCTAGTTCATCCGGAAATCAAAGAGCATCCAATTCTTGGAACGGCAAAAGGCGTTGTTGATGCAGAAAAACTTCTTGCATACAATCCTGATGTTTTATTTATGGCAGGGCACTATCCCAATGCAATTCAGTCAGCAAACGAGATCCAGGAAAAAACCGGTATACCCGTTGTTCTGTTTTACTGTGGAGATTTTGTTACCAATGGTGACCAAGTTGCCTCGTCACTTCGCATGATCGGAGAAATTCTCCACGCTGAAAAACGAGCAGAGGATGTCATTCAATACTTCGCAGATGTTCGAACCGATCTTGAAACCAGGACCGCAGGGATCTCTGATGCAGACAAACCCACAGTTTATGTAGGGGGCATATCCTGCAGCGGAGCTCACGGAATCGACGGAACAGATCCGACCTACTATCCCTTCACGGTTCTTCATGCGAAAAATGTTGCATCAGTAGTAAATGCGGCGGAAAACACTGGATACGCGGCAGTTTCAAAAGAACAGATCCTCGCATGGGATCCAGATATCATCATTATTGATCTCGGTACCATGAACGCCGCTAATGGAGGAGCAATCTACGAATTGCAGAACGACCCATCCTATCGCGAACTGACGGCAGTCAAAACAGGCCAAGTCTATGCGGTCAATCCCCACACATCGATGAATGTCAACCATGAAACAAGTATGGCAAACGCCTACTATATCGGAAAGGTGCTGTATCCCAAACAGTTTGCAGATATTGACCCGGCAGCAAAAGCAAATGAGATCTACACCTTTGTTGTGGGCGCTCCAGTCTATGAACAGCTGAAAGCAAACAAAGGCGGACTCTCTTATCAAAAGATAAACCTTAACGAATAAAAAAAGGAAGGTATGCCCACATCTGGTGGGATATATAACCTCTTTTTTTTCTTTTTTTTCATTATAATAAATCAATGATAAATGGGCATACCATTTTAATTCCAGTATCCTCTAAGGACAGATCAAATAGAAATACATAATATAGTGTATGACTAATCAATAAATTGGTAATACTATGAAGAAGATTTTTATTGTACTATTATTGTTTGTTCTTGCTCTCGTCTGTGTTTCGGCGGGATGCGTCAGTACTTCTGAAGAAGCTGGAGATGGTACGATCACCATCACCGATTCAGTGGGAAGAGTTGTTGTTGTTCCCGATGATCCGGCCAAGATCGCCGTGAGTGGTTCGGGTTCGACACGCTACTTTGGCTATCTTAGCGTGACCGACCGGATCATCGCCATCGATTATCAGGACAGCAATCTTCTTATTCGTAAAGGGGAGACTCGCCCATATATGATCGCTCATCCGGAAATTAAAGATCTGCCGGCTCTTGGAACGGCAAAAGGCGTAGTTGACGCAGAAAAACTTCTTGCAGCCAATCCTGATATTTTATTCATGGCAGGATACGGCGACACAATACTCCAGTCAGCAAACGAGATCCAGGAAAAAACCGGTATACCTGTCGTTGTGTTCTACTCGGGAGATTATGTTACCAATGGTGACAAAGTTAGCTCATCCCTGAGATTGATCGGTAAAATACTCCACGCAGATAAACGTGCCGAGGATGTTATACAATACTTCGCGGATGTTCGAACCGATCTTGAAACCAGGACCGCAGGGATCTCTGATGCAGACAAACCCACTGTTTATGTGGGTGGTATCTCCTACAGTGGAGCTCACGGAGTCGATGGAACAGATCCGTCGTATTATCCGTTCACTGTTCTTCATGCAAAGAATGTTGCATCAGTAGTAAATGCGGCAACGAGCACCGGATATGCGGCGGTCTCAAAGGAACAGATCCTCGCATGGGACGCTGACATCATCTTTATTGACCTCAACACTATGGAAGCAGCCGGCGGCGGAGGGATCAACGAACTGCAGACCGACCCATCCTATCGGGAACTTACAGCAGTCAAAACCGGCAAAGTCTATGCGGTCAACCCCCACACATCGATGGGAACCAACCATGAAACAAGTATGGCAAACGCATATTACGTCGGGAAGGTCCTGTATCCCAAACAGTTTGCAGACATTGACCCGGCAACAAAAGCAGATGAGATCTACACCTTCGTTGTTGGCGCTCCAGTCTATGAACAGCTAAAAGCTAACATGAAAGGACTCTCCTACAGTAAGCTGGAGATCTAATCTTTTTTTTATCAGTTGTGAATACTATGAGTGAAGATATAGAAAAAGCATCTGGGAAATATCAAAAATATATCGGCAGGAAGATCACCGTCATTTTGATTGGGATCGTGCTTACCGTAGTGATGTTTCTCGTATCCGTTTCGGTAGGCGCGGTCAGCATCCCGATCCCGGATATCATTGGAACGATATTTGGCGGAGGGGGAACGAGTCTGTATGAGCGGATCATCTGGAACATCAGGATCCCGCAGGCTTTGACTGCTATAGCAGCCGGAGCTGGTTTGGCGATCGCAGGTGTTTCTATGCAGTCTGTTCTTCGTAACCCTCTTGCCTCACCCTTCACCCTCGGTCTGTCGAGTGCTGCAGCATTTGGAGCGGCAGTCGGTATTCTGATTTTTGGTGCAGGGAGCACGGGAAGCAGCATAGCCGATGCGGTCGTGATAAATAATCCGTATCTGACAACGATCTCGGCATTTGCTTTCTCACTTCTGACGGCAGTCATCATCCTCTTGATCGCAAAGATCAGATCGTCAAAACCCGAGACCATGATCCTCGCAGGTGTTGCGATCAGCTCGTTATTTACTGCGGGATTGATGGCGATCCAGTATTTTGTTGACGATACCCGTCTTGCCTCGATCGTTTTCTGGCAGTTTGGCGACGTGGCGCGAGCAAGTTGGTTTGAGCTTGGTTTGATCGTTTTGATAACTATCATCTGCCTGATCTATTTCATCTACAAACGCTGGGATTATAATGCCTTAGATGCGGGTGAAGAGACGGCAAAAGGTCTTGGTATCAATGTCGACCGAACACGGCTCGTTGGCATGATCGCAGCCTCACTTATCAGCGCCACGATCGTGGCATTCCTTGGGATCATCGGGTTTGTCGGCCTGGTATGTCCGCACATGATGCGGCGTATCGTTGGTGATGATCATCGATTCTTGATCCCGGCAAGTTTTGTCTGCGGCGCTCTTCTTCTTCTTGTTTCAGATACCATTGCACGAACGATGATCGCCCCGCATGTCTTGCCGGTGGCTGTATTGACGGCATTCCTTGGAGCGCCGATCTTCCTGTATCTCATTATTAGAGGGAAACGATCATGACCGATAAACATGACCTTGATCATCACGATCACGAAGGGGAGCATGTCCACCCCCATGTTCATTCAGAGGGATATATCCACACGCATGAACATGTTCACGGCGTTGCCCATGAACATCACACCAATTCACCGTCACCCGCTTTGCTGAATGTTGACTGTGTCAACTTCGATTACAGGACGGTCAGTGTCTTAGAAAAGATCAGTGTCGGGGTCGCTCGTGGCGAGATCCTCGCGATCCTTGGACCAAATGGTGTTGGAAAATCGACCCTTCTCAAATGTATGAATCTCATTCTCAAACCAAAAACCGGGATCATCATGCTGGGTGAGTTGGACCTGACACGCATGAACGGAAACGACATTGCAAAAAATGTCGGTTACGTTGCCCAGAGAAATGAGTCGTCACGTATGACGGTTTTTGATTCCGTTCTTCTCGGACGAAAACCGCATATCGGATGGCATGTCACGGATCGTGATTATTCGATCGTGGAGAATGCGATCGAAAAATTCGGTCTTTCTGATATGCAGCTGAGATATATCGATGAACTGTCGGGAGGAGAGCTTCAACGGGTCTGCCTTTGCCGTGCGATCGTCCAGGAACCCTCAGTACTTTTACTGGATGAACCAACAAGCGCCTTGGATCTGTGCAGGCAGATGGAAATTTTACGAGCAATTCGAAATGTTGTCGACCAGCATAATGTGGCAACGATCATGACGATGCATGATCTGAATCTGGCTCTTCGGTTTGCAGATCGATTCCTTTTCATGAAGGAAGGGAAGATCTATGCGCTGTGCGACAGATCCGGAGTGACCGCAGATATGATCGAGGCGGTCTACGGAATTTGCGTGGATGTGATCTATCACAAAGATATGCCGATCGTTGTGCCATGTCAATAAAAAATGGAAGTTATAATGACAGAACAGTATGTATGTAAACCGATCGGGATCGTAGCGTCTCCGTTCAAAGTACGAGGCGACGCCCCTGCTCAGGGACGAGAAAAGAATCTCGTGAGCACGATCACGATAGATCCCGAGTTTGTCGAGGGTCTGGAAGGACTTGTGCCCGGGAAGGAAATATTTGTGCTCTGCTGGTTTGACCGATCTTCCCGAGACGTTCTAAAAGTTCATCCGAGAGGGAATATGGAAAATCCTTTGACTGGAGTTTTCAATACCCGTTCCCCATCACGCCCAAATCCGGTTTCTCTGACATTGGTGACCATTCTGGAGATCAATGAGAATGTGCTGACTGTACGCGGATTAGAAGCCTTTGATGGGACGCCGGTGATCGATATCAAACCGTATTTCGGGGCTGTCGATCTGCCAATACAGGCATGATCCATACTTTTTTTCACTATTTTCATATATATTTTTACTAAATTTAATAATTCACATCTTCGCCAATCCGACACTACATCAAACAAACTTGTTTTATAACTAGTAAATCATACAATGTTTATGAGCAAACACAGCTTACTGCTTCTTGATCTTGGAAGCACACTCGAAATCAACAAAGAACTCGCCGATTTCACGGCAGAACTTATGGTGTGGTAACTATGAATAAAAAAATACTTATTTCATGTATTACCTGTCTTGTGGTCTTTGTATTCTGCCTCTCTGCTGGATGCATAGCAAATGGGCCGGTATCCGGCGACGAGACAATTACGGTTATCGATGACCTTGGTAGAGAAGTTGTCATTCCGGCAGATGTGAAAACAGTTGCCATGGCAGGATTAGGATCCTCACGCTACACGGTCTATCTTCAGGCTGAGGACATGATCATTGGCGTGGATTCGACCGATAATTCGACGATCCCGAACACACGCCCCTATATGCTTGCACACCCGGAGATCGCAAAGATGCCGCTTCTTGGTGCAAACAAAGTAGCCATCACTGCAGAACTGGCACTTCAAATCAACCCCGATGTTATTATTTACTCAGTAAATGGACCTGAAGGATCAGCCGCAGCAGATGAAGCGACTGAACGAACAGGAATTCCGGTCGTCTGTTTCTATCAGTATGACCCTGCTGATGAGTTCGATAAGTTTGCATTCAACATGCGTCTTCTTGGAACTGTGCTTGGAAAAGAACAACGTGCAGAAGAAGTCTTGACATTCTTTAGAGATATGCGTGCAGATCTGATCAAAAGAACACCTGATATGGAAATGAGTGAAAAGCCAGTTGTTTATCTCGGTGGTGCTTCATTCCGTGGTGCTCATGGAATAACCTCAACTAGAGAGGCGTTTATCGGATTTACTCTTCTGTCTGCGAATCAGAAATTAAGTGGTACTGGCGTTTCAGTTACAACGTTAGCAAAAGAAAAAATCTTGGAATGGGATCCTGATATGATTTTCATCGATCTTGCAACAAGAGAAGCAGCAGGAGGGGGAGCACTCTATGAACTTAAGACGGACCCCTCATATCAGGGATTGAGCGCAGTAATAAACGGCGAGATCTACGCTGTACTGCCGGACTCGACCTGTAAAGCAAATCATGGAACGAGCTTTGCAAATGCATACTATGTTGGAACGGTTCTCTATCCCGAGCAGTTCAAAGACATTGATCCAGAGAAAAAGGCCAACGAAATCTTCACATTCCTTGTTGGAAAACCGGTCTTTGATCAGATGTTTGCTAACTCGGGATCACTTGCATATCAGAAAGTGGATCTCTCCACCATCTGATTTTTTTTAACATTTTATGATTGGATCATATATGGATCGCGTTTTTATTGGTGTTGTTTTATCTTAGTTTAGAATACGCGAATCTGTATATTACTCGATTCACGCGTAAAATCAGATTGTTGAAAAAAGCAGCCAGACGCCTATTGTGATATCAAAACGTATTCACGTGGTGTCGATAAGCCAATATAGGCATGATTCAAATTTTTTTTATTAGTACTTGCTTGGTGTAAGAATATTGCACTCGCACTCGCTTCGCGTCCAACCCGCTCGCAAGTCTATCGACTTGCTCAGCTAAGGTCGTATGCGTTGCATCCAACCCGCTCGCAAGTTTTCTTTGAAAACCTGGTCGCAAGTCTATCGACTTGCTCTGCTAAGGTTGTATGCGTTGCATCCAACCCGCTAAAAAAAACAAAATGGACCGGGCGGAAATTGAACCCGCGGCCTCGTCCATGCCAAGGACGCGATCTACCACTGATCTACCGGCCCACTAATCGCACTATACGTGCCTTAACCAATAGGTCAGTTATCAATAAAAAGATGTTGTTTTCTTTTTTAAAAAACCACTGCCAGCCTTCCCATAAATCGACACTATATTATCCTGTTAATTACATTATACATAAAAACAGCGATGACCGCAGTATTCGATCCATCCATCGCCGGGATCTTCATCTTTGGCCTCCTTGCCGGAATTTGCCCGTGCAACAGTGTTATCTGCCTTGGGCTTATCGGATACCTCACGAGCGGAAAAACCACACTCTCGCTTCCAACTGTACTCAAACTCGTCATCGCATTTTGCATAGGAACGATCCTTACCCTCCTCCCTCTTGGGCTCCTCGCCGGATTCCTCGGCGAACATATCCTCTACCTCAATAGTTCAGTTGCCTGGATCATTGGCGGCATTCTTATGATCGCGATGGGACTTCAACTCCTCCACCTCTATAAACCGCCCATCCGCCGGATCTTCAATCGATTCCGCCTGCCCAATACATACACCATCCTCGGCGCATTCCTTCTCGGGCTTTCTTTTGGAGCGATCACCATCGGGAGAGGAGCTCCGATGCTGCTTATCGTTCTCACCTACATCGCCCTCTATCAGACCGCGTTTGAGGGTCTTCTCACCATCTTTATCTATGCAGTAGGACTCAGCATCCCCCTCATCATTCTCAGTTCCATCGGCGGAACTCTTGGTCAGAAGATCAGAAAAGTCACCAAACTTAGCGGCAACACCATCGACATCATCATAGGTGTTGGGATAATTCTGATAGGGATCTACTTTATTATCCTCGCTTTCATCTAAAATCACACCGCTGAACAGACTCTTATATATCTTCCACGGAAAAATACTACTCAGACTATGTTAGGAATCATCGGGGGGACAGCCCTCCTCAAGGCACGACTCGCCCCTCTCGAAAAGATCCGTGTACCCACACCGTTTGGTCCTGTTCAGGCCTATAAAGGCTCGTTCATCTTCATCAGCCGCCACCAGAATGGAACGCCCCCGCAGAGTATCAACCATCGGGCGAATCTCGCCGCCATGAAGATCCTCGGCGTCGACCGACTCATCGTGATCGGCTCGACAGGAAGCATGAAGGCCGATCTCCCACCCGGAAGTATCGTCATCCCGGACGATTACTTCTCGCCCTGGGAGATCCCCACTTTGCACGACAACGACATCTTTCACACATCGCCGTCGATCGATGCAGGACTCCGGGCAGAGCTCGGAAAAATCGTCCCCAAAGCCCGGACCGGCACATATCTTCAGACACGCGGACCCAGATTCGAAACGCGTGCCGAGATAGAATTCCTTGCGCGAAACTCAGACGTGGTCGGGATGACCATTGCAAGCGAACTCACTCTTGCAAATGAGCTTAGCATCCCGGCGGCGGCACTTTGCCTGGTCGACAACTTCGCAAACGGCATCGGAGGGGCATCGGCCCCTGATTACGACGAGATCGTTCTCATCTCAAAACAAAACGGGGACCGGATCACGGATATCCTAACGAAAATCGTGGAAAAACTCGCATGACAGACACAGACATCTTTGGAAAAAAGGCTCCGATCCTTATCAGAAACGTCAGCCTCAACGGAAAAATACAGGAGATCTATCTTGACGGCACAGGTCTCGTCGGTCAGGTCGCCGACCGGATCGTCGATCACGACGCCGAGTTCATCATAGACGGAGACGGAGCGACCGCTCTACCCGGCATGATAAATATGCACACCCACTCCCCCATGGGCCTCCTTCGCGGATACGCCGACGACATGCAGCTCTTCGAATGGCTGTCCACCAAGATCTGGCCGACAGAGGCGCACCTCACCGAGGACGACATATACTGGGGAGCAAAGCTCGCCTGCTTAGAGATGATCCGAACAGGGACCACCACCTTCAACGACATGTACTTTAAGATGGAGTCGGTCGGTCGTGCCGTTGTTGAGTCCGGGATCCGTGGGTGTCTTTCCTACTGTATGATCGACGGCGGGGATCATGAAAAGTTCGAGTCCGAGGCACGCGTTATGGTGTCTACGGTGAAAAACCTCAAAAATATGGACTGCTCTCGCGTGATGCCGGGTGTTTCACCCCACGCGGTCTATACCGTCTCGAAGGAAGGTATGATTTGGTGTGCGGAGCTTGCAAAAAAGGAAAACATCCCTCTGCATGTTCACCTTTCTGAGACTGAGCAGGAGGTCACTGATTGTGTGGCCGCTCACGGTATGAGACCGCCGGCATGGCTGGATGCATGCGGTGTGCTCTCTGAAAAGTGTATCGCGGCTCACTGCTGCTGGCTGGATGCGGGCGATATTGCGCTTCTTGCAAAAAGAGGCGTGACCGCCGTCCATAATCCGGTCAGCAACATGAAACTTGCCGGCAATCGTGCTCTCCCGTATCCGGAGATGAAGGCGGCGGGTGTGAACGTGGCTCTTGGGACCGACGGGGCATCCTCGAACAATGCTCTTGATATGTTTTGCGAGATGAAAACCGCGGCTCTCCTTCAGAAATTCTTCTGGAACGATCCAACGGTCATGCCGGCCGCCGATGCGCTCAAGATCGCGTCCGCGAACGGAGCAAAGGCTCTAGGTCTGAATGCAGGTGTGATCGCACCCGGCCGCCTGGCGGATCTTGTCCTCATTGGAAGAAACCCGCTCAATGTTCCTGCCTTCAATACGGATTCCAACGCCGTTTATGCGACAAGCGGCCTTGCTGTTTCGACGACGATCTGCGATGGTGTCATCCTGATGCATGACGGCGCGATTCCGTCCGCAGAGGAGATCATGAAAAAGGCGGGAGATGTCGCCTCTGATCTTGTCAGAAGAGCGACCTTATCATAATCTCTTTTTTAGGGTTTTTTTCCAAAATCAGAACCACCAGAGACTTTTTTTCCTGATCTGGTGTTCTGTTTTTAGGAGCATTTATAACATATCACAATAGTTAGCTATTTATATTTACGCGCTTATGTGTACTATAGTTATGACACAGAACACCAAAAAAATAGCCATTGCGCAAGACGGGAGCCTTGTTTCCCAGCACTTTGGCCACTGTATGAGCTATGCATTGTTCAACTTTGCAGATGGTAAAATGACCCGACTTCCTGATCTGAAAAGTCCAGCTCACGAACCCGGATTACTCCCGCGACTCCTTGCTGCTGAAGGTGTGAACATTGTCATCGCCGGTGGAATGGGCCCGAAAGCCATCGATCTCTTCGATGCAAACGGCATTGAAGTCATTCTTGGCGCATCCGGAGATCTCGGCCTTGTAGCAGAAGCTTTTGCAAAGGGCACCCTTCTCACTGGTTCAAGCACCTGCTCCCACGATGATCAGGTGTGTGCTGGAGAAGAACACGCCGAACACGAACACCCTGCCCATGTCGTCTGTATCAGCTCGACCGGCCCCACACTCGACGCTCCGGCATCCATGAAATTTGGCCGTGCCCCGTACTTCGCTGTGTTCAACCTCTCCACGAACAAGTCTACCATATTCCAAAATCCCTTTACCGATGGAGAAAGCGGCGTTGGTCCCAAGGTAGTCCAGCTTCTTGCAGCAAACGGCGCTTCGGTCCTTCTTACGGGAAAGAGCGGCGTGAATGCAAGTGCGGCTTTGAAAGCCGGCGGCATCGAGGTATATGAGATCAACGAGCCTATCACAGTCGCTGAAGCTTTGAAGAAGTATCTCGCCCACGAACTTTCGCCCCTCCTCTAAATCATGAAGATCGTCATCGCAAGCGGTAAAGGCGGGACGGGAAAGACGATGATCGCTGCGAACATGGCGTATACCCTGTCGCAAAACGAACACGTCTCTCTTGTCGACTGTGATGCGGAAGAACCAGATCTCCATCTGTACTTCCAAGGCACATCTGAATCGGTCCCGGTGAAAACCAGGACCCCCGTGATCGATCAAGCGCTCTGCAACCTCTGCGGAAAATGCGGAGAATTCTGCATGTACGGCGCCCTCACGGTTCTTAAAGACCGTGTTCTTTTCTTTTCACAGATGTGCCACGCCTGTGGAGGATGTACGATCGTGTGCCCACAGTTTGCCATATCTGAAGAAGATCATACCATCGGATCGGTGGAGATACGAACGATTTCGGATAATCTCACCCTTTACAGCGGTATCATGGAACCAGGTCAGGTCCTTGCTCCTCATATCATTCATGCAGCAAAGGAACAGGCAGCTCCCGGCCTCACTATATTAGATGCAGCTCCGGGCGTTGGCTGTCCAGTGATCGAAGCATTGGATGGTGCGGATTTTATTTTGCTCGTGACCGAACCCACACCGTTTGGTGTTTCCAACCTTTCTCAGATGGTCGAACTTATTCGCATGCTCAAGATCCCTGCGGCAGTGATCATCAACCGAAGTTTCGGTGATGATGAGATCGTTCATACATTCTGCAAGTCTGCCGATCTGCCGGTATGGTTGACCATTCCATTTTCACGGGACTTTGCCAAAGTGCAGAACTCGGGTGGTCTGATTGCTCGAGAGTTTCCAGAATGGGAGAAAAAATTTATCGATCTGCATGCTCAGATCAAGGGTCAGTGTGATCAGTCATGAAAATAGCTGTTGTTAGTGGAAAAGGCGGGACAGGAAAAACCACCGTCTCTGCTGCTCTTGCAGATCTTTGTGACGGCCCCCTGATCCTTGCGGATTGCGATGTGGACGCGGCCAATTTTGCGCTTGTGTTTCCTGCAAAGGACATAAAGACGATCCCGCATTCCGGACGCGATATCGCCAGCGTCGATGAAAAACTTTGTATCGGTTGTGGAGATTGTGAGGAGGTCTGCCGTTTTTCTGCGATCCATGTCAAAGAATGGACGGCTGAGGTCGATCTTCTCGGATGCGAAGGATGCGCCACCTGTACACTTGTTTGTCCTGTGGATGCACTCAAGCTGATCAAGATCACCTCTGGTGAGATCTTCATGGGAACAACGGAAAAGGGACCTCTTGTTTGGGCAAGACTTCTCCCCGGTTCCGGGAATTCCGGTCGAATGGTCCATGAAGTAAAACGCCGTGCCCTGACCACTGAGCTAAAAGCTCCTGCCATCATCGACGGTCCGCCGGGTATCGGTTGTCCGTTGATCGCTACTGTTGGCGGTATGGATGCTATTCTCATGGTCACCGAACCCGGTATTTCTGCAGTCCACGATCTCAAACGTCTTGTTCAGGTATGCAAAGGTATGCATCTTCGGATGTTTACTGTAATCAACCGGTTTGATCTTTCTCCAGAACTGGAGCAGGAGATCGAGGTCTTTTGCAAAGCAGAAGGCATCCCGATCGTCGGCAAGATCCCGTTCGATAAAAGCGTCGTGACCGCAGTATCGGCATGCATGCCGGTGACCCGTATCGAGTGCCCGGCAACGGATGCACTGCGCTTGATGAAGGACACATTGTTCAGCCAACTCTGATCGGCCCTGATCTTTGAGATGCACACCAGCTTTCATTCAGTCCTACCCTCTCATATCTATCACCCCCGCATACTTTTTTAGATCTTTTCAGTTCCTTTTATGTTGTGTGAGTGACAACACCTCATCACGATCATTTTCGTCCATGACTGGTGGATTTCTCCATGAATATAATCAATGCATCAGGCCCCGTCAGTGAAACCCGCACCGCTCCTTTTCTGATCATCCTTGCTGCGATACTCTGGGGGACGATCGGTATATTCACCAGAGAGCTCTTGGCTTTTGGGTTCAATCCGATCCAGATAACGGGTGCACGGTGTGCGGTCACCGCGGTTTGTATGGTGGGGTCCCTGCTGCTCATAGACAAAGAAAAGTTAAAGATCGATCCAAAAGATGTCTGGATGTTCATTGGCACCGGACTTCTCAGTATCGTATTTTTTAATATCTGCTACTTCACCTCCATCCAATATCTGACACTTTCTGTGGCATCGGTTCTGCTGTACACTGCGCCTTTTTTTGTGATGCTGATGTCGCTATTTTTATTTCATGAGAAAATGACCGTACAAAAAGGCCTGGCTCTTGTTTTAGCATTTGGCGGCTGCGTTCTGACCGCAGGTATCATTGGCGGGGATATTGGAACGATCAGCACAGTCGGTATCCTCATCGGGCTTGGATCAGGATTCGGCTATGCGTTGTATACGATATTTGGACGCGTGGCTCTAAAAAAATATCACCCTCTCACGATCACGACATATACCTTCGCCGTGGCGGCAATAGGGATCCTGCCTTTTTGCAATGTTCATGAGATGATCGGGCTTTCCGTGGAAATCCCCGAAGTTTTCCCCTATATCCTGATTTTGGGAATAGTATGTACGGTCCTTCCGTATTTCCTGTACACCAAAGGCCTCAAGCATGTGGAGGCGGGAAAAGCATCAGTTATGACGTTTGTTGAGCCGATGGTCGCGACACTTATCGGGATATTCCTTTTCAATGAACAAATGACTCTGTTAAATATAACCGGCGTCGCTTTGATTTTTGCAGCGATTGTTTTATTGAACAGAAGATACCGGTCTTTACCTTCCGCCGCCTCCTGATTTTTGCAGGTATCCCCGACTGAAATGCCAACGCATACCTGCTTTTTATGAAAAATTTCGGACGATTTGGGTTTAGTTGTTTAAAAAAAATCTAAGCTTGATCTGGCCTCTATATCAAAATATACTCAAAAAAGTGGGACGAATTTTAAATTCATGGACATAGGCGGCTTAAATTTTTGATTGAGGGGCATACTGGTAGAAAAATCAAAATTCGCCTTTAAAATGAGCTTTTTTGAGAATGCGTCATTATAACAACGATTAAAGATAAATACTAAGTTGGAGTGTTTCATTATAGTTGAAATAGTATGTGGCGGGGAACCGCCTACATCGGGGTCGATCGTTCAGGTATGCGGTTTGACAAAGGTCTTCGGTCATGATCCAGAAAAAACGCTGGCGCTTCATCGATCCGGCCGCTCAAAAAAAGAAGTGCACGAGGAAACTGGGGCGACAATCGCTCTCAATAATGTCTCTTTTGAGGTGATGCGTGGGGAAACTTTTGTTTTGATGGGTCTTTCCGGAAGCGGTAAATCAACACTTCTGCGTTGTATCAATCGGCTCATCGATCCGACCAGCGGGGAGATCATTATTGACGGTGAGGATATCGTCGGTATGGACCGTCAGGAGCTTTTACTTCTTCGCAGAAAAAAACTCGGCATGATCTTCCAGAATTTTGCACTTCTTCCGCAGAGAAATATTCTCGATAATGTTGCATTCGGTCTTGAGATCATGGGTATTTCGAAGGTTGACCGCAACAAGCGTGCTGAGTCTGTACTGGAGATGGTTGGTCTTGGCGGCTATGGAGCAAGTATGCCGTCAGAGCTTTCAGGCGGTATGAAGCAGCGTGTAGGCCTTGCCCGGGCGCTCACCAGCGATCCTGATATCTTATTAATGGACGAGGCGTTCAGTGCTCTTGATCCGCTGATCCGCCGGGATATGCAGGATGAACTCCTGGAACTTCAGGAGCGGCTCGGCAAGACGATCATCTTCGTGACCCATGATCTGGATGAAGCGCTGAAGCTCGGCGATCGTATCGCTTTGATGAAAGACGGGGAGATCGTACAGATCGGCACACCTGAAGAGATCCTGGCAAACCCAGAGAACGCGTATGTCGAAAAATTCGTTGCCGATGTTGACTTGACAAAAGTCCTCTCGGCAAAGGATGTCATGCGTCGCCCAAAGCAGGTAGCTCAGGATAATGCCGGTCCGCGGGTCGCTCTCCATTTGATGAAAGATCCTGATACCTCGATGATCTTTGTGATAGGCCGTAACAGAAAACTCCTGGGTCTCGTGACCTTGGAGGATACCTTTGATGCCGTCAAGACAGGAAAGACCCTTTTGGATATTCTGAAAACAGATATCCCGATCGTAGATCCTGATACATCGCTTTCCGACATCATCTCACTGAGAGTCGAGAGTCAATATCCCTTGGCGGTCGTGGACGAGAACGGCAGATTACGTGGAGTTATCTCCAAAACATCCATCTTGGCTGCTCTTGCCCGCAAAGGAGGTGAGCAATAATGGAACTGCCTAAAATCCCAATAGGCGATTTCGTTGAGGCGATCGTAGAATGGATCGAGATGTACTTCTCATGGCTTCTTGATGCGGTCAGCGGAGGTCTCCGTGTTATTGTGAACGGATGCGAGGATATACTTCTCGCCATACCCGCTCCTGTTTTGATTGTCCTTACAGGCGTTATCGTCTGGCTCGTTTCGCGTCATGATATCAAAATGACGATCCTTACGATGATCGGTCTTTTGCTGATATGGGATCTTGGTCTCTGGGAGCTTTCGATGCTCACCGTTGTCCTTGTTCTCATCGCAACCGTTATCGCGCTTGCTCTTTCGCTACCCATCGGTATCGCGGCTGCGAGAAGCGATACACTGCATATGCTCCTTCGCCCGTTTCTGGACTTTATGCAGACGATGCCCTCGTTTGTCTATCTGATCCCTGCGGTGATCTTCTTTGGTCTTGGCAGCGTTCCCGGTATCATTGCGACCGTGATCTTTGCGATGCCGCCGGCACTCCGCCTCACGACGCTTGGTATCCGACAGGTCCCGATTGAATTGATCGAAGTAGCTGACGCGTTTGGGGCGACCCCGAGACAGAAACTCTTGAAGGTTCAGCTTCCGGTCGCACTTCCGACGATAATGGCAGGGGTCAACCAGTGTATCATGCTTGCTCTTTCAATGACTGTGATCGCTTCTATGATCGGGGCCGGCGGACTTGGCTATCAGGTCCTTGTGGGTATCCAGCGTGTGGATATCGGTATGGGATTCGAGGCAGGACTTGCCATCGTTATCCTTGCGATCATCTTTGACCGCATCACCCAGAACCTTGTGCCGAAGTTCGAGATAAAGTGAAGCAGATCTTCGCGGTCCATCTCAACAAATATGAAACCCTAAAAAATTCAGATAAAGGAGACAGAGTGCTGTGCACGATCACTCCTTCTCTGCGTATTTCCGTACCAATTCTATGGGCGGCTAAATCTATGGTAAAAATCATGATCAAAAAGAAAACAACAATTATTTTAATTACCGGGCTTCTCTTGATGCTCGTTCTATTCACCGCTGGGTGCACGACCCAGTCATCAGAATCCGCAAAAGAGATCAGCATCGGCTATGTCACATGGGACTGCGCTATATCCAGCTCTAATGTGATGAAACAGGTGTTCGAAAAAGCTGGATATGACGTCGAGCTGGTCGCAGTCGACGCAGGTCCGCTGTATCAGGCACTTGCCGATGGCGATGTCGATTTTACAACGACCGCATGGCTGCCGTATACGCATGAAAGTTACTGGGACACCTATGGTGACCGGATCGAGTACGTTCATGAAAACATCAAAGGCGCAGCACGCATCGGCCTTGTTGTCCCTTCATACGTAACGATCGATTCGATCGATGAGCTTGGCAGTGTCGCTGACAAGTTCGACGGCAAGATCATTGGTATCGAGCCTGGAGCAGGTATCACCATCAGAACTGAGCAGGCGATCGGTGAATACGGCCTTCCATTAACGCTTGTCACCAGCAGCAGTGCTGGTATGGCAGCAGAACTCGCCTCCAATGTTAAAAAGGGGGACTGGATCGTTGTGACCGGATGGTCTCCTCACTGGAAGTTCAGCCGGTATGATCTCAAGTATCTTGAGGATCCAAAAGGTGTCTATGGCGGCGCTGAGGATATCGTAACTCTTGCACGAAGCGGTCTTAAGGCCGATGATCCGAATGCATATGGTATCCTGAACCGATTTGAATGGACCATAGCGGATATCACGTCAGTGATGAATGCGATCGAGGGTGGAATGTCTGAGAAAGATGCTGCAAAGGCATGGGTCAATGCAAATCCTGATACTGTAGCATACTGGATCGGCACGGCCTGATCCTCTCTTTTTTTTTTGATTGTTTATTTCCAAAAATTTCAGAGAATACCTGTGCTAGGTATCGCGATTATGCGATGTGAACGTTGCATGTCATGAAATGTCAGGACCGTGCGCATACGTTTGGTATTTGTTTTGGCTGTTTGTGCAAAAACGCCCTCTTTTACGGCGCGGTGGTGTCCTTAAGGTCCCTGATGATTGAAAAGCGCATAAAATGACCGAGATCATGTACAAAATACGATACGATATGGTGATTTGATCCGAAGCATGCGCAGATATTTATCTTATTTTACTACTGAACATCTCCTGCTCTTTTTGCTGCAGTCTAGAAAAAAAGCTGGAAAAATTCCAGCAATACCAGAGATATACATTTTTAACGCTAAAAAATCACTTGGCAGACACGAAGTCGAGAGGGGACGTGATATATTCTATATAGAATCATCTGTGCCTACCGCATGAATTTTGTCCTTGATACTAGGACCAAAACGCTAGGCCGAAAGATCTGAATCAGCCTATTTGTAATATTTCTGTATTTAATCGTATCACTTTATTCAATATAAATTCGTCAGATTCGATTCTCGGTATGTTCATATCCATGTCCCAATGAAATGCCATCAATAGAGTACGTTTGACTAATAAAGCAAGATATATAACATTTCACAAAAAACATGTATGAAGAACTGGAGATATTTTTGACACTGATATATTAATTAATATTATTTTGTGTTAATTAACTATGTTGGTAAAATAGGTCTGTCCAATCTCCTTGGAACAGATTTTGTCCTATTAAATAAAACTCCGTTCGGTAAAAAGCATGCGATTTGCATGCCAGTATAAACAGGTAAACATTATGGCAAAATACAAGGATGTCATCGATTTATATGATGACAATGGTAAACTCCTTCGGAGTAATATTTCCCTTGAGCGGATCAGCCCGCTTGTAAATCCAGCAGTCAAGAAGATCATCGACGACACGAAACGTTCCGTTGCAGTCAACCTCGGTGGCATGCAGGAAGGTCTGAAATCCGGTAAGATCGGTAAACACCAGCAGATCCTTGGTCGTGAACTCAACCTTGATATCCTTGGAAATATCGATGCGATCGAAGCAAAGATCAAAGAGTACGTCTCTGTTGAGTCAGGCGACGACACCGAGATCAAACGCTACAACGGCGGGAAACTCCTTTTAGTTAAAGTCCCCTCAGCTCGTATTGCAGCAGCAGCAACCTACGATGCAGCTCTGACTTCGGTCGCAGCAGCAACCACCTATGCAGTTGTCGAGCAGTTCAACGTTGACATGTTCAACGCAAACACCGTCAAGGCAGCAGCATTCGGTACATACCCAGTCACTATGGATCTCTCTGGAGGAGCATGTTCTATGATCATGTCCATCCCGCAGAACAACGAGTCACTTGGATATGCACTTCGTAACATTCCGGCAAACCAGACCGTTATGATGACCCACAGAAACGCAATGCAG
>DALTVX010000063.1 GCA_029987395.1 Methanocorpusculum sp.
GGTCGAGATCGTCGGTATCGCGGATAGAACAGACTATGACCTAAAGGCCCACTCCCGTGTCTCAGGTCAGAAAAACACGGTCTTCGTTCAGTACCCCGAAGCAAAGAAGGTCCACCACAAAGCGATCGTGCCAAACTTCGGCAAACTCGGACCTGCATTCAAAGGAAAAGCAAAACCGATCTCTGAACAGATGATCACTGCGACCCCTGAGTCAGACGGGATCCACCTGAACATCGACGGAGAAGAGATCCTCGTCACACCAGATATGTACACCGTCAAAGACGAGATCGTCGATGTGTTCGGTGAAGAAGTTATACCGCATGTGATCGAGCCATCCTATGGTATCGACCGAATGTGTTACATGGTTCTTGAACACGCCTACGCCGAAGATGTGGCAGATGGAGAAGCACGTACAGTTATGCGATTCAAGAAAGGTGTTGCCCCGATCCAGGTCGCGATCCTTCCTTTGATGGCACGTGACGGACTTGACGAGATCGCAAAAAAGCTTGTCCTTGAACTTCAGAATGAAGGTATCCAGACAGAATACGACGAGGCTGGAGCAATTGGACGCAGATACAGAAGACAGGATGAGATCGGAACACCATACTGTATCACCGTTGACTATGACACCAAAGATGATACCTCCGTGACACTGCGTGATCGTGACTCCATGAAACAGATCCGCGGACCCTCGGCTGATGTTTTGAAAGCACTTCCAAGCCTCCTGAAAGGAAGACTTCCCTTTGATCAATCCTCGTTATGAGTTATATCAGCAGAAAAAATATACCTGAAAATACGCTGGAAGAAAGGGCATATCAAACAAGTATTGCTAAACATGCCCTTTCAGGAAACACACTCGTTGTTCTTCCAACAGGCATGGGAAAAACCGCTGTGGCTTTGCTGGTCGCGGCAGAGCGGATCACCGCCGGAAAGATCCTGATGCTTGCTCCGACCAAACCTCTGGTCGAGCAGCATCTCCGCTATTTTACAAAAAATCTTCTGATCGATCCTAACGAGATCATCATGTTCACCGGCTCGACCCCGCATCCAAAACGGGTCGAGCAGTGGAAAAACGCACGATTCTGCATCTCAACGCCGGAGGTCATCAAAAACGATCTGATCGCGGAACGGTATGATCTAAAGGACGTCGCTCTTTTGATCGTGGATGAATGTCACAGGACCGTTGGGAATTATGCGTATGTTTTCATCGGTGAACGATACAATGCCACGGCACGTGATCCCCTCCTTCTTGGAATGACCGCATCTCCGGGTTCGGATGCCGAACATGTTGCCGAGATATGTCAGCATCTTTCGATCCAGATCGTGGAGAGCCGGATCGAATCCGATCCGGACGTTCGGCCGTATGTCCATGAGCGTGAGATAGAATACAAAACAGTGGATCTTCCCGAGGATCTCTGGCTTGCAGTATCGGTCCTGAACACAATGATCGATGACCGGCTCACGAGTCTTGAGGCTCTGAATTATCGGGTACCTAAACGTGAAGCACTTTCGATGAAGGCACTCAACGCCCTTATGGCGCAGGTCCAGACCAGAATGCAGGAGAAGGATTCATCGGCATACTCGGCGATCTCTATCCATGCCGAGCTGATGAAACTCAGGCATGGGGTCACCATGGCCGAGTCTCAGGGAACAACAGCGCTAAAGGCGTATCTTCTCCGGCTCGAGGCCGAAGGAGCAGGAGGAGCGGGAAGTAAGGCTTCGAAGCGGATCTATGAGGATGCACGATTCAA
>DALTVX010000064.1 GCA_029987395.1 Methanocorpusculum sp.
CTATTATGAATGGATGAACGACGTGTCAGGCGAGCGTCAGGGAGTCATCACGATGGTCTATGATCATGATCACCGCGGTCTTATGGAAGCGATCACTGAGATCCAGCATTCAAACAGACATATCGTCCAGTCGACGATCCATTCTCATGTCAGCGATGAGCGCTGTCTTGAAGTCATCCTCGTCAGAGGACAGGGCGAACAGCTGAAACAGCTTGCAGAGCGCCTGATGTCCCTGAAAGGCGTCGAGTCGGTCAAACTGACAACAATAAAGATCGACTGATCATCCTTCCCCAAAAAATATTATAATCTACTGTTTTTTTGCTTCAACGTTTCGGCATCTATCAGCGAGTTCAGCACGTTTTCGATAAACATATTCGCCCCCTCGATCCCGGCGATCGGACGCGCAGCCAGCGAGACACGACTTCTGTCAGGAGGCGTGATCCCAAGAAACGCCGCCTCGGGATATGCATGTGCCTCAAAGGTCGAACCGAGGATGAGATCCGGTCGTGAGCTCACGATTCTGTCGGTGATTTTTGGCAGGTCTGTTTCACAGGGAATCGTCGTGGCATCACTATTTCTTGCAAGTATTACCGGGACCTCTGACCCGAAGTAGCGCTCCATCATCTTTTTTGCAAACACTGCGTAACTTTCCTGCGCAAAAACTGCCACGACCGGCGCTTCATATTTTCGAAGATACTTGTCACAAGAGTAAAATATCTGCTCCTCGGCCTGCCTAAATCCATCAAGGATCGGATCTATATCAGCTTGCGGAAATGTATCCACAAGTTCTGCACAGGTCGCTTTTAGATCAGGAAACAAAAAAGAGCCAAGCATCGTTCCCACTCCCGAGGGGTATGACGGGTTTACCGATGCCGTATGCAAAGCCGCGCCCTGTCGGATATTTTCATAGGTGTCTTTTGCGAGTCGAACAGCCACAGGGATCTTCATGAGGGAGAGAAGCCGCTCTGCCTCGTACAGATTTCCCCGCCAGAACATATCCAGAAGAGAGACCCCGTCGATGTTCACACCTTCCCGTGACGGATCGGTTTTGATATTCAGACTATCATACGCGATCTTCACTCCCTTCTCGACGTTTCCAATGAAACCCGGTGCATCGACAAAGATCGAGGTCGTCTCATCAAAAGCGCCGGAAAGATCCTCGCCGGTAAGTGCCGGGATACACGTGTTCACGATCGCGATCGGTCTGTTCGATTTTGATAGATTGCTCACCACCTCTTTTAGGCGGTTCACTGTCCCAAAGACGATCTCAGATTCGAGAAGATAGGTGCTGAAAAATGGGATCTTCAGGAGTGATCTTGGGTAATAATAACAACCCGAAGAGCCGTGAATAAGCACATGTATTCCTGAAATACCGCCAAGAATGGAACAGGCCCCTGTCATGGCACAAGGCCAGACCGGGTTTACACAAACACCGTCATCCATGTAAGATCGCCCTCCTCCAGAGATAGAGCATCTTCATTGTTCCCGAGACACCGACCGGCAGATAAAACGGCAGTCTGACCTTTATCCCATTTGGGGACTCGGTCATCCCTAACCTTCTCAGAGCCTCTTGTGCCACGGCCAACGTACCTTCGAACGGCTCAACACCAAGACACACCTCACTTCCGCTAAGGCTAGAAAATGTCTCGAGCATCTTTTTCTGATATTCAGTTTCTTTTGAAACTGCTGTGTTGATCACATCTTCTGAAAGTCCGGCGGCTCGGCCGACATCCTGTAAAAATGTGATCGAACCGGAGAGACCTCGGGGAAATTCGGACACGATCGGTCGGTCGTATTTCTTTCCGAGTTCATGTCCTGCAACTTTGCACCGTTCATCCCTTAGAATAAAACAGGTGGCTGTTCCGAGTTTTCTAAGCGTTGCAACGTCTGCATTTCTACAAAATCTGACGACCACATCCAATCCGAGAAGATTCAGTAACCTCTTTACCTCGGCAAAGTTTTCCTCCACCTCAGACTCCAGATTCTTCTCACCAATTATCGCGACCATTCCGGGAACTGGTTCTTTTGATTCTGCAAGTGCTGAAAGTCCGACCAGCGCGGCGTTCTCTCCGTCTTTTGCACTTCCTCCGAGAAATCCCGAGGTCGGGATATACAGTATGCGGTCTGCATACGGATGTACCCGACAAACTGCCTGGCAGTCATCTCCAATCGTTTCCGGCACACATGACGTGATGACGATGATAAGCTCAGGTTTTTTGTCTGCTGCACGGTCAAGTGCTAACCGAAGACGGTTTTCGCCGCCGAAGATGACATCCTTGTCGGAAAGTCCTGAGACGAGGATCTCAGGGACCATTTGCGTCTCTGCCTCGTTCATCAGCGCATGGAGCATGGAAAATGTCTGATGGGCACAGCCTTTTGGCGCGTGAACTACCGTTACTGCCCCGGGAATAAAACAGGCGATGGAAAGAGCACCCGTGAGGGTGCATCCTGCCATCCGTAGCTCAGAGATAGTCTCTTGCAAGGTCTTCCAGTTCCTCTAAAGCAAGCGGCGTTGGGATCCGAAGATCGGTGTTTGCGAGAATGGTTCTTGCACATTCCCGATACACCTCCGCCTGTTCGCATTTCGGGTCATGTTCGATGACCGTCTTCCGGTTCACCTCGGCTGCTCTGACGGAGTTGCTGCGCGGGATATAGCAGACAAGTTTCGATCCGATCCTTTTTGCAAACTCCTCGACAAGCTCCTTTTCGTTATCCATATTTTTTGCATTGCAGATCACGCCACCGAGTCGGCATTTCGCGGTGCTTCTCTCAGATATTCGTGCGATCGCTTTACAAATATTGTTCGCCGCATAGAGACTCATCAACTCCCCGCTCGTGATAAGATAGACCTCTTGTGCATATCCATCTCTCATTGGCATCGCAAATCCTCCGCAGACAACGTCGCCAAGAACATCATATACCACAACGTCGCCGTAGAGTGCGTTCATCTTTTCAAGAAGCTGGAATGTTGCAATGATCCCCCGGCCTGCACATCCGATACCAGGTTCAGGTCCTCCTGCCTCAACACAGCGGATGTTCCCAAATCCCTTATAGATGATATCCTCGCTTTTGATCTCCTTTTGATCATACATCTGCTCGAGTACAGTCGGGATCCAGCGTCCGTGCATAAGCATGCGTGTACTGTCATGCTTTGGGTCACATCCGATCTGCATGACATCCAGATCCATCTCCGAAAATGCTGCAGAAAGATTTGCCGATGTAGTAGATTTTCCAATACCTCCTTTTCCGTAGAGGGCGATCTGTCTCATTGTCATATATATTGATGTGCAGGATACATATAATTTGAGTTAAATCCATGTTGTCTGGTCACGATACCAAAGCTTCATGAACCTATTTTTCTCTTTTATCCATTCTCTTTTGTGCGTCAAACCCTCTGAGGATGCCCCATACAAGGAGCAGAACGGGAATGATCTCCAGCCTTGCGACCCACATCACAAAGAACATGATGACCTTTGCATAATCTGGCATCAGCGGTCCAACGATCCCGGTCGAGCTGCCGTTGTTTCCAATACAGCTACACAGATCATAGATCGTACCAACAACATTTTGTGAGAAGTACGGGTCGTGAAGAAACACGATCAATGTCCCAAGTAGCAGGAAAAGGAACAGGAGTATCATAAGGAGGGATTTTGCAATCAAGCTCTCCGCAGCTTTTCCATAAATCGGTCTTCCGTCGTGCCGCATCGGAACAACCGCCCGCGGACTCTGCAGAGTCTTTCTAAACCACCATCCAAGCGCCTCGAACATGACCTGGATACGATTTAGTTTGATACCTCCTGACGTACTTCCCTGAGCTCCTTCGATCATCAGGAATATTGAAAGAAACAGGATCGGCGCTACCCCCCATCCGGCAAAGTTCGTGTTCTGGAATCCAGTAGAACTCACAGCAGTACCGGCCATGAAAAGACTTTGCCGAAGTGTCTCCCAGATCGGCATTCCTGCGGTAAATAGTTCAATGGTCAGGACTGCGGAAACTAAAAGGAAAACTGCGATCAGCATATGTAAGATCCTGTCATGCAGTATCTCCTTAAACGACCTGCTGACATATATCACATAATAAAGTCTGAATGGCAATGCTCCGGCGAGCATGATCGGGATCAAAACCATTTCGAGCGCCATATTGTCGAAATGCGTTATTCCAGCAGCGTATATCGTCATACCTCCTGTGGCGATGGCACAAAAACCAACATTCACCGCGTCCCAAAGGCTGAGCCCAGTAAGCAGGATTCCTATAATTGCAACGAGCGTGAGAATGAGATAGATTTTCCACATCTGAAAAGCGGTCGAGATCACACTTGGCATGAAGGATTCCGATCTGCCTTCTGAGCGGTAGAGATTTTGGGTCACCATACCCGACCTGCTTGCGACCGTAAGCGTAAATGCCACGATCCCAAGGCCGCCGATCCACTGCATAAGTGAACGCCACAGAAGAATGGTCTTTGGCCAGACCTCGATGTTTACTGCAAGAGTAAATCCTGTTCCCGTCCACGCCGACATAGATTCAAACGCGGCATCAATAAAAGGCATACCTGCAAAAATGAATGGAAAACATCCTAAAAAGCCGACAAGTGCCCAGATAACAGCGGTCGCCGAAATAGACAGACTTGCCCGAGGGGATTTGCTGCCCTTAGGAAGAAGGCGAAGCAGACCTCCTAGCCCAATCAATGCAAGAGTAGAAGTCCCCATCCAGGGAAGAGCATACCATTCCTGGTAGAAACAGCCAACGATGATCGGAAGAAGTGAGGCGGCGCCTATGAGTAGAAGTACTGACCCGATATCACGACCGATCGCTGGAAGTTCCCTAACGTACCCCATTAACAGTACAGTTAGGTGTTTGACAATAATAATAGCAGTTCCCTAAAAAAGGTCCTGAAGAAAAAAATGAAGTGAGGATCTATTCTTTTTTGACCCAGAGATTGTGAATATTACAATACTCACAGGCTTTGTCTGCCTTTGCCGTGGTCTTCACGATCATCTCAGGTTTTTCTCCCGGGATAAGGAACTTCTCGTGGATGATACCATCGTCTGTTCTAAGGGCTATCCAGGTGATGTAGTGTTCATCGGTCATAGGGTGAGCGACCGAGCCTACTGTTACTTTGTATCCTTCGGAAATCTTTTCGACAACTGGAACGTGTTTTTCCGTTGTTGCATCAGCGGTGTTTTCCGGAAGTAATTCCATCGGCTTACCGCAGCAGACCAGTTCGCCTTTTCCTTGTGCAAGAACCTTGACCGTGTTTCCGCAGACGAAACACTTGTAGATCTCTTTTGTCTTTGTCATACTAGAGACTTAGGTCAACCTGCAATAAATACGTACGTATCGGGGAATAAAAAAGAAGTTCAGAGCGTCTTATGACGCTCTTCGATCGAGTCTGCAAGTTTATGCAGAGCTGTGATCGCTGCTTCATCAGGAAGACCCTTGATGTAGACTGGCTCAAGAATTTCAGCTCCAAGAGGAGACAGCATCTCAGCAAGATAGTTCACGGCATTGGTTCCCCAGCCGTATGAACCGATAACACTCAGGTACTTTGCCTTCGGGCGAAGTAATCTGACGAGGTATGCTGCGTTCACGGCGAGCGGGTGGGGGCCGAAGAGAACGGTCGGTGTTGCAAGAATGATCGTTGCCGGTTCAATCAATGAACTGCCGAGTACACCCGAATCTGTATCAAGAAGATTGTACTCATGAACGGGTATCCCGCGCTGAACAAGATCATCAACCAAGAAGCTCACCATCATCTTCGTACTGCCATGCATGGATGCATAGGCGATAACGACAAGGTTCTTTGGCGTGTCGGATGCCCAGTCATGATAGAGATCGATGATCTTTGCCGGAAGTCTTAGAACAGGACCATGGCTTGGGGCGATGATCACCGGCGCAATCTTCTCGACCACTGCCAACTGCTCACGGACAGATGCTCTAAAAGGCATCATGATCGCTGCATAATAGCGTTTCACTCCCTCCAGATAATCTGCAGATTCATCATCCTGGTAAAGTGTCGGGGATGCGTAGTGAGTACTCAGGAAGTCCGAGGTCATCAAAATTTTGTCCTCGACGACCTCTGCAAACATCGTGTCGGGCCAGTGGACCCAGGGAGCCAGATGGAACTTCAGGGTCTTGTCACCAAGGGAAAGTGTTTCTTTATCCTCGATAACGATGAACCGTTCTTCCAGCTCTTCCAGATGATGAAGTGCCATCAAAAATCCTTTACAGACCTCGTTTGTGACGACCTTCACCATAGGATATACATCGAGAAGCAGCGGCAGAAGTCCGGAATGATCCTGTTCTGCATGCAGACAGACGATATAATCCAGAGAATCCTGGTTCAGCCTCATGAGATTGGTGATGAATTCTGCTTCGTCGTGAAGCTCACCCGTATCAATAAGAGCGGTTTTTTCGCTGCCTTTTACGAGGTAAGCATTGTTGCTGCTTCCTCGTGGGGTCGGCATGATCGAATCAAAACATCTGAGACCCCAGTTGATAGTGCCGACCGAATAGATATTTTCAACGATCTCACGAACTGCCATAAGCTTTTACACCTTTGTGAAATGTGACTTGCCTGCGGCACAGACCGGGCATTTCCATGTGTCTGGAAGAGATTCAAAAGATGTTCCTGCTGGGTACATGATACCCGCGCCTTTTTCTGGGTCGTAGACATATCCACAGACCATACAACGGTATTTGTCCATTTTAATAAATCCTACCTTAGTCTTTAAGGTAATAGAATAATTCGAGCCTTAAGGTTATAAGTACTCCCTAATGGGCAATTTAGCCGCACTATTAACATCTAGTAAAAGCCAATTAACAACTACGCTATGGCAAGTGTAAGTCTTCGAAGATATGGTCAGATCGCTGATGTTCTGGTCAAATACGGGTTTGGGTACTTCATCAATGAGTTGTTTCCCGGATTTATCAATACGAAAAGGTCCGTTCAGGAAGAATACAGTGGATACTCGTCGTTTGTTCGCATCCGCATGGCCATCGAAGAACTGGGTCCCACGTTTGTAAAGTTTGGTCAGCTCATGAGCACGAGAACAGAACTGTTCCCTGCTGAAATGATCGAAGAGCTGTGTAAACTGCAGGATAGGGTGGGCGTGGTACCGTTTGATCAAGTGACCCCCACACTGGATCAGTATATTCCCGACTGGCGTGATATTTTCACCTCGGTCGATCCAAAACCCCTTGCGGCCGCCTCGATCTCTCAGGTCTATCGTGCAGTGATGCAGGATGGCACCGTTCTCGCTCTTAAGATCCAGCGCCCAAGGATCACCGACAGGATCGAGCAGGATGTTATCCTTCTTCGGTCCATCGCCGAGCTGCTCGAGGACAAACGCCCGGACCTTCGTCTCTATAATCCCATATCCCTTGTCGACGACTTCACCACGCAGATCCATAAAGAACTCGACTTCACCCGCGACGGAATGAATGCCGAACGACTCTCCAGAAACATGAAACTCTCCGGAATTTGCGGTATCAAAGTTCCAAAGATCTACTGGGAACTTTCCGGAAAGCAGTTACTTGCCATGGAATTTGTGGCAGGCTGCCGAAGTGACGATATAGATACTATCCTTTCAATGGGCATGGATCCCAAAGAACTCTCGGTCCGGGGTCTCAAAGCATTCATGGTCCAGATCTTTCAAAATGGCTTCTATCACGGTGACCCGCATGCAGGCAACCTCTTGGTTTCACCGTGCGGCGATCTGGTCTTCCTTGACTTTGGTATCTGCGGCGTTGTAATGAAGGATATGCGAAACAAATTCACCTCCCTTATTCTTGCTCTCCTCTCCGCCGACGTGGATCTAACGATCAGATATATCAAAAATCTGGACGTTAAGATCCCTCAGACCGGGATCGATGAGTTCCGTGCAGAACTGTATCTGGCTCTCTTGGATTACAAAGAGATGGGCGCTCAGGTGAACTTCTCGGGCTTGCTTGGATCCATTCAGGATCTTTTCCAGAAAAACAGCATCCGCGTTCCGCCAAACATCATGCAGTTATTAAAAGCATTGATGCTTGTCTCCAACGTTGCCTTCACGCTCGATCCCAAGCTTGAATTCACAAAAGAAGTGGAACCGTTCTTAAAAAAGATCGTCGCCGACGATTTAAAAGACCCTGCCAACATTCAAAAAAGGCTGCTGGAAGCCAAAGTCAGACTCGAAGATCTATCCCGCGTCCCAAAACAACTCGGCTCTGTCCTCGAGATGGCTTCGCAAGGAAAACTCAAAGTCGAGATCGCGGCAAAAGAGATCGGACAGCTTAGCAAGACCATCGAGAGTTCGATCGACAAACTGGTTATCGGACTCATCTTCTCTTCGATCGTGATCGGGCTTTCCCTAATTGTGATGAGCCAGACCTTTACGTCTGCGTTTATTCCGGTGGTCGCATATATTATCGCGGTTATAGGGATCATTGTGGTTTTTTATAAGATGCGAAGTCGTGGAAAAAAGCAGGATCGTTGAGTTTTTTCTCTCAATAAATACATGACAACAAGTATATCAAAGAGTAGGAACGATAATATTAGTTATTAAATAACCCCTCGGGAATTGACAAATAATGACACATACTACGTTGAAAGAAAAACTTCAGACGCTCGGAATAAAGCGTGTCCTTAGTTATCTGGATTCTGACCCGGATAAAAACATTCCAAAGCTCCTGAAGTGGGTCGAGCTTTTGGACAGAAATAATACACTGGAAGGGCCTCTTCCTACCGTAAAAAGTGTACTCTCCGACAAAGACGGTGTTTGGTATCAGTTCATCAAGGATATTTACACCGACATCGACCCGTCTGTGAGAAAACGGATCTTTGAGAACTTTATCGTAAATGCCGTGGTTCTTGGCAGAGATAAGAAGATCAAACTTAGAGAAAAGGAAGGATGCAACATTCCTTGGGCCATTTTGATGGATCCCACCAGTGCCTGCAATCTAAAGTGTATTGGCTGCTGGGCAGCTGAGTACGGCAACCGGATGAACCTCACCCTCGAGGAGTGGGACTCGATCATCGAACAAGGAAAAGCGCTAGGTACCTACTTCTTCTTGTACTCAGGCGGCGAACCGATGGTCCGGAAAAAAGACATCATCACGATGTGTGAAAAACACAGTGACTGTATCTTCCTGTCCTTTACGAACGGAACACTGATCGACGAGGCCTTTGCCGATGAAATGCTTCGAGTCGGAAACTTCGTTCCTGCGATCAGTATCGAGGGTGACGAGGCGGCGACCGATGGAAGACGCGGAGCAGGCGTCTATCAGAAAGTCATCAAGGCAATGGAGATCCTGAAGAGAAAGAAACTTCCATTCGGTATCTCCTGTTGTTACACGAGTGCAAATACCGAAGCGATCGGTAGCGATGAATTCATCGATGATATGATCGCCCGCGGATCAAAGTTTGCCTGGTTCTTCACCTACATGCCGGTCGGCATGGACGCAGTCCCAGCACTTCTCGCCTCTCCTGAGCAGAGAGAACACATGTACCATCAGGTCAGACACATCCGTTCGACCCGGCCGATCTTTGCGATGGACTTCTGGAATGATGGCGAGTATGTCAACGGATGTATTGCGGGCGGGAGATTCTATCTCCACATCAATGCTAACGGCGACATCGAACCGTGTGCATTCATCCACTACTCAGACTCAAACATCAGGACAAAGACGCTTCTTGAGGCATACAAGTCTCCGCTGTTTATGCAGTATAGAGCGAATCAGCCGTTCAACAAGAATCATCTCCGCCCCTGTCCGTTACTCGACAACCCCGAAAAACTCGCAAGCATGGTGGATGTTTCGTGTGCAAAATCCACCGACATGATCGACCCTGAAGATGTTCATTATCTGACCAGCAAAACAGCTCCGGCAGCAGAGAAATGGGCACCGGTCGCTGAAGAACTCTGGGTAGAGAACCGTGCTGCAAAGGCGGCCGCAAAATCCGGTTGTTCCGGTGGATGCGGCGGATGTGCGTGTCAGATACCGGAAAACAAATAATAAAAATTTATCTTTTTTTAACGCCGTCTATTTCGCACGTATCACCGTTTGATAGACATACTGCCGGTTATACGGTTCTGAAATGATAAGATTATAAATATCCACATATCTGTTCTCTTTGCTGACCGTATTGCTGTAATCGTTGTACGAGTTGGTATATTTTGAGAAGTAGGATTGATACTCCTTCCAAGCCGCATCTGACTTTCTCGCTGCATCGGTATATTTTGATCTCAGGCTGTCCCATGCTGATGAATACTCAGCATATGTTATTTTGTTTGCATCAAGATCGCTGTTGAGCTTTTTTTGCTGAGATACTATCGAGTTTGCCTGGTCGATATAGGAGTTGTATTCAGCAAGTGCGGTGTTCATCGATGATTCGAGCGAGCTGAGCCTCGTCTCATGTTGGGCGATCGTGCCCTCCACTCCTTCGATCTTTGATTCTGCTTTATCCCGATAATCCAGTATGGCGGTGACTTGATATCCGGAGTTGTAGGTTTTTGTCCCTATCCCGACATTAATGACCGTGGGGGTGCTTCTGAGTGACGATCCATTCTCGAATTTAAATGATCTGTCTGTGACATAACTATAGCCTGTTGTCTCGATGACTGCGTATCCGCCGGTATTTGGATAGGCCGTCGTGTCTGTTGTTTTTATTCCAACGGTTGCATGACTTTCTTCTTCGAAGACCAGAAGAACGGCGTCGTAATCGGCACGAGTCAATAATCCGGCGAGCAGGGTACTTTTGTCATCACAGTCTCCATATTTATCAACAATGGTCTCAACAGGGTAGCGAAAATCCACTTTTGTTTCATAATCAATGCTTTGAACAAATGTCGATAATAATTCCACATATTCATCGTCCGTTAGATCCAAGGAGCGTTTGACAGTTTCCGTTTGGTCCAGGATCTGTGCATACATTTCTTCCTGCAGCGGGTCGTTGGTGAGATATGTGTAATACGTGAAACCGTCGAGTTTGGTCCAAGGAAGGTATTTGGATGCAGAATTTTTCGCTCCGTGGTAGGTGGATGCAGGAACCAAGATGGAGAGCGTTATCGAGCTGTATTTGAAGGGAAAAGTATATTCTGAGGAGACCGATCCGGCATAGGAGTTGTCCGGATATATGTGGGGATTGGAATCCAGGAAATAAAGGGCGTATCCTGTGCAGGAGATAAGAATGAGCAGGATCGCGAATATTATGATTTTTTTCATGGATGATCGAGGATATGTTTTTTAGGTTTTCTTCTAAGTTATATTTTTGTGTGCTGAGGGATACATCTCATATTCCATGATCATATGACCTTGTCCAAGGCTGTTTCCACTCGAAAATAACCGTTTCCATTCCAAAATCACTCACTTATCTTCATTTTCCCTCTTCTTTAAGCAGTACAAAACCATACCTAAACTAGAAATAAGCCCGATCCTGCCGTATTTTATTTTTGTCAGCGAAAAATATCACTCAAAATCCTATCAAAAATCATCCTCGAAAGATCAAAATGAAATAGAAATACCTATTTGCGAGTGGGTGCTTGTGAAAAACATGAGATGAAAAAAACAAGACCTAGTTGAAATAACAAAAACACAAAAGAAAAATAGTTCAATAAAAGGGAAGAATCCCTCCCTTCTCGCAAGTTTTTTAGAAAACTTGATCGCAAGTCTATCGACTTGGTCGCAAGGCAAAGCCTTGTTCGCAAGTTTCTTTGGAAAACTTGCTCTGCTAAGACCACTCCTGCGGAGTGGTCCGCCTCGGCTAAGGCCGCCCTTGTGGGGCACAGCCCGCCTCGGCTAAGGCCGCCCTTGTGGGGCAGCCCGCCTCGGCTAAGGCCACCCTTATGGGGTTGCCCGCCTCTTACTTTCCGGATTCAAGAAATCCTTCTGTGAGTTTTCCAAAGAGCATGATCAGGAACCCAAGAAACAGGAGGATAAGTTTCCTGAGTTGAGAGGAGATGATCATCTCCAGTCACCCCTTAGTTCAGGGTCGGCTTCGTGTCTGCCCAGGTGTCCACCGCATCCTTGGTCGCATCATC
>DALTVX010000065.1 GCA_029987395.1 Methanocorpusculum sp.
CCAGTCGAAGAACTATGGGAGGCTTCATCAAATGGTTGAAAGAACCCAAATTATAACAGCTGTTACGGCAGCACTCAAGCAGGCCCCCGAGCGTAAGTTCCAGGAAAGTATTGATATTACTATCAACCTGAAACACGTTGACATGGCCCAGCCTAAAAACCGTATTGATGAGACGATTCTTCTGCCACAGGCAATAGGCGTCAAAAAGATCGCTGTCCTTGGTAAGGGAGATATTGTGTCCCAGGCTCGTAATGCAGGTGTCGATTTAATTATCAGCCCTGAGGAGATCGAGCGTCTGGGCGGCGTTCCGCGTGAAGCACGCAAAATGGCCGGACAATATGATTTCTTCCTTGCTGAGACTGCGGTCATGCCCCTTGTTGGTCGCTGGCTTGGTCAGAGACTCGGTCCACGCGGTAAAATGCCGCAACCGATCCCGCCAACCCTAGACATAACTCCAATCGTCGAGCGTCTGAGAAACTCCGTGAAGATCCGGTCTAAAGACAGACTTAATATGTCTGTTAAGGTTGGAAACTCCGGCATGTCCGTTGAGGAAGTTTCAGAAAATATTGACGCCGTCGTGAAGAGGGTTGTAGGAAGACTTGAAAGCGGAGAGTTAAACATCCGTTCCGTCTACGTCAAAACTACGATGGGTCCAGCAGTGAAGGTGATGTAAGTATGGCAATTTATACCCACCATCTTCCCGCATGGAAACGTGAAGAAGTTGAGCAGATCAAAGAGTATGCCGGCAAGTATGAACTCGTCGGCTTAGTCGATATCTACGGTATCCCTGCAACACAGTTTCAGCAGATCCGCAGAAATCTGCGCGGCAATGCAGTTGTGAAGGTTGCAAGAAACACTCTTGTCGAGCATTCTTTGAATGAACTCGGCGGTCACTTTAGTGATCTTAACGAGAAGGTCTCTGAGCACTCCGCTCTCATCTTTGCAAGCGGTAACCCGTTTAAGCTGTTCAAGTCCCTTGAGCAGACCAAAACAAAGCGTTCCGCAAAAGCAGGTGAGATCGCTCCTGAAGACATTGTTGTTCCAGCAGGACCAACTACCTTTAAGCCCGGACCGATCGTAGGAGAACTCCAGCAGGCAGGTATCCCGGCTTCCATTGATGGCGGTAAGGTCAAAATCAAAGAGACCAAGACCGTTGTTAAGGCAGGTCAGGCTATCAACAAAAAACAGGCCGACATATTTTCAAAGCTTGGTATCAAACCAATGCCAGTCGGTCTCTCTCTCCTCGCAGTTTGTTACGAGGGAGATATGTATCTGTCGGATGTTCTCTCTGTAGACGACGAGGCATACAAGGCAAAGATCACTCTCGCAGCACAGCAGGCATTCAACCTCGCAGTCAACGCAGCAGTTCCAACGGCATGTGTCGGTGTTACTGAAGCTCAGATCGCGAAGGCCGTCCGTGAGGCAAGAAACCTCGGTGTAGAAGCATCCATCTATGAGAAGGGTGTCATCGAGTTGATCATCAGCAAGGCATACAGACAAGCAAACGCCCTGAAGGCAATTTAAATCAGAAATAGGTGAAATAAAAATGGAGTATATATACGCAGCTCTGTTAATTCACTCCGCAGCTAAAACTGTGGATGAAGAATCGGTAAAGGCAGTTCTCTCTGCCGCAGGTATCGCAGTCGTCGACTCTCGTGTCAAAGCATTAATTGCAGCACTTGACGGTGTTAACATCGAAGAAGCAATCTCTAAGGCAGCAGCAGCACCAGTAGCAGTTGCAGCAGCACCTGCAGCAGCAGGCGCAGCAGCAGTAGCTGAGGTAGCAGAACCCGAAGAGAACAAAGAAGAAGAAGAAGAAAACGCCATGGCAGGCCTTGGCGCCCTCTTCGGCTAACTTTTTTTTTGAAAACCAGGCTACATTCAGCCGGTTTGTTATATTGTCTACTGGTTTCTCCAGTTTATGTCTATGTTAATAAAAAATAGATATTTTATTACTTGATTTACATTAATTCGAGTGTTTCACTCTCTAGGTTTTTATTCCATCTGCGTGTTTCTACCTGAATAGTTTCCAGTTCTCTAAGCATTTCTCTCTCGTTTATGATGTCACGCCGATCGTAGAGATAAAACTCGATAGGTTTCCAGAGGGCGACCCAGCCTATAACAACAAAACTCTGTCCAAACGCATATATTATATCGTCTTCACTGCGAGTGCTGGTCACAACACCGCTCAATATCAGACAGGCTATCAGAAAAACCACTCCACGCAGAAGATATCTTCTTCCATTCTTCATGGATTGTTTGTATTTTTGTTTTTCGGCACAGGATCTCAGAGCAAAATGAGAGTGAATGGCATGTTCCATATCGGTTCGTGTCTCTTCATTGTCGTAGAGTGCTCGCTCCAAAAACAGAACTATCTTCGCTGAATGGCGTTTATCATTTGGCATATCCTCATACGAATCCATAATGTATGATTCGGTTGCCTTGCTGATCTCCTTCTCATCATTCGGTGCTGGGTCAAGAAGATTATAGAACTGTGCACGATGTGTTATACGAAGTTCGATATCGCTCCAATTTTCATGTATTTTACATGAGGTCATATGAGTCCCTCTTTTGCGAGAGTGCCTGCAGTAACGACCTGCCCGCAGGATACACATCCGTCACCAAATGGATATCTTGGATTCGTGATACACTGAACTCCTGCTTCTCTTAGCGTTTCAATTATAGTTTCTCGAATAGATCGATTGATCGCGACCCCTCCTGAAAGTGCGGCAGTTTGTATTCCCGTCTTTTGCACTCCAAAGAGTGCTAACTGTGCAATGCCTTTGGCAAGTGCTGTTTGAATTGAAGCTGCAATGTCTTCAACACAGATCCCGTCATTGAGCATCTCCATACCCTCTCGGATAATGGACGAGGTCAATAAAATATCCCGACCTTCGAGAAATCCAAATTCGATTTCCATCGGCTGGACCACGCCTCTGGCCGCATAGGCTTCCACCATCATCGAAGGCTCACCGTCATACGTTCGTTCCCCGCAGAGGCCGAGTAAAGCCGATGCTGCGTCCAGAACCCTGCCTGTTGACGTGGTCACTGGTGTATTGAATCGTTTTTCGGTCTGCTGAGCAAGAACTCTAAGAGCGGTGTCACTCCACCCTCTGCTCTGGAGAAGTGACAAGGTCTCTTCTGTTGGAAGAACGCCATAGAGCATCCGTTCTGGATACTTTGTTGCTAAGTCTCCTCCGGGCATCAATACCTGTTCAAGATGTCCGGTTCTCGTGTATCTTCCGGGAGACCCTGCAAGAACTTCTCCGCCCCAGATGGTGCCATCATCACCATACCCAACGCCGTCTATCGCGATACCAACGACCTCTTCAGTCGTCACCGAAGCAATGTGGGCACGGTGATGTTGGACTGGGCAGAGGATTGCCCCGTATCGCTCGGCTAGTTCATGGGCCACCCGAGTACTCAAAAACTGGGGATGGAGATCATGGGCAATAATATCAGGGATCGATCCGGTAAGGCCGGTTAGTTTTTCGATCGTCTCCTCTAAATATGCCACAGTAGGAGGATTTCTAATATTTCCAACATGCGGCGAGGTTATCAGAAAACCACCGGTATATATCGTTGTATTCGTGTTGAGTTCAGGTCCTACTCCGAGGATCTGCCTGTTCCCGAGATCCATTCGAGTTCTGTGTGGGGCAAGACCCCGTGACATTCTGATACGATATCCATCTCTTACAACAGAATCATCACAGCGATTCACAATCTCGCGATCGTGGGTGAGGATATAGTCCACGACACTCCCCATCTTTTCGATGATGGTTTTCGTATTGGTGATCATCGGTGTTCCCGGGACATTCGCGCTCGTCATTATTAAGAGGGGAGACCGAAGTTTTTCAAACAACAGATGATGGAGTCCTGTGTAAGGAAGCATGATGCCGAGATTATGGAGTTGTGATAGAGATCTATGTGAACTTGGATATATCTTATCGAGGATCACGATCGGATGTACCGGGCCCTTGAGCAGATCCCATTCTTCCTTTGTCGGTTCAGTGACAAACTCGCGAAGAGTTTCCGGCTTCATCATTACTGCCAAAGACTGGTTTGGCCGCCTAAGAAGTGTTTTCAGTCTATCTGCCGTGTCTTCTATACAGCAGATATGAAATCCTCCTATCCCTCTAACGGCAACGATATTCCCTGCATCCAGCAGTTTTGCGGCTGCAGTGATAGGGTCGGTCTCCGAAACGACCTCTCCTGATTTATTCAGAAGAGATAGTTTCGGTCCGCAGTCAGAGCAGGCAATCGTTTGGGCATGATGCCTTCTATTGCCCGGGTTTTCATAATCATTTCTGCACGATGGGCATGCAGGAAAATCCTCCATACTTGTTCGTTCCCGGTCATAAGGTACGGATTTTATGATGCTATATCTTGGTCCACAATCTGTGCATGAGGTTGCCCAGTAACCATAATATCGACTCTGTGGATCTGTTATATCGTGCAGACACTCATCACAGGTCGCAATATCTGCCGGCACAAATCCAGTTCTCGCTCCGTCCTGACTAGGAAGAATAAAAAATCCTGCCGGAGGATCCCAGTTTTCTAGAGGCTTGATCGAAACCGAGTCGATCACCGACATCTTCGGTCCTTTTGCTACCTCGCGGGAGAACTCTTCGAACATTTCTCCACCCGCATCTATCTCGACCTCACTTCCGTGATTGATGACCGTTCCTTTTATTCCAAATCGGTTTGCCTGGGCATATACAAACGGGCGAAACCCCACTCCCTGTACGATCCCGCGTAAAATTATTTTTCCAGACTTCATCAAACCATCTCAAAAAGGATTATAGAATCACAGACAATATAAGTGTAGGGTTTCGTGCCCCACATATTTTCTTAGTGGAGCGCCCATAATATAGATAGGAGATATACCATGACCGACGATCCATTAACCAACATCCTTCGCAGTAAACGTGAAACGACCAGATTCCAGGTTTTAGTTGAGATTGCCGAGCACCAGCCGTCGATCCGTCAGCAGGAGATCGCAGATAAACTTGGCGTCACACCCCAGGCAATATCTGAATATGTCCGTGATCTCACTGATGAAGGTTATATCAACGCCGAGGGAAGAGGAAGATACTATGTCACCCATAAAGGTGTTGAATGGGTTTTGAATAATGCAGAAATTCTCGAATCCTATGCCCGACATGTTCGCCGGGATATCATTCATCAGATCGTAACTTGGGCCGCTATAGCGGATGCAGATCTGAAAGCAGGTGATTCGGTAGGAGTTTACATGAAATCCGGCTGGCTTTATGCAGGGAAACGTCCCCAGACCGCTATGGGAATGGTCACGGCCGATGCTTCTGAGGGGATGGATGTTGGTGTGGCTCGACTTGCAGGTATCATTGAACACACCGAAGGAAAGGTGGATGTTGCCAAAGTACCTCGCATCGAACGCGGCGGTTCAAAGATGGTCTCAATGGAAAAATACCTCTCGCTTGCAAAAAATGCTGATATCATCGCAGCAGTAGGACTTGAAGCGTATATGGCTTGTAAAAACTCTGGCATTAAACCCGATATGTTTTTTGGAGCACGCGAAGGGGCCATTGAGGCTGCATTCCACGGAATGCGTTGTTTGATCCTTATCGTTGATGAAGAGTTTACCGATTTCCTGAAACGCCTCGAAACATCGGGTCTTTCCTATACTATCCATGAAATGGTGACAGAATAACGTGACGACCCTTATACACCCCTGGAAAAAGGGGTATAAAGCCTATTTTTGTGATGACGCAAAGGCAGGAAAAATAAAGCATGTGGGCACTGTTGAACTCGAAGAGACCTCCAAAGGGATGCGTCCGTCTGAGTTTTTTGTCAGAAGACCCGGAACATCACACGCTGAAAAAACGCCTACAAAGGAGTTCATAACAGTTCTTCGTGCAAACGGTCCGATCAAACTTACTCAGACCATGCCGGAGTTTCAGGATTTTCTGAGAAGCATGCAGTTGCCTTGGGAGACGACCACACTTTGCCGGACCTGCCTTTTCGATGATCGCATAACCCCTCTCACCGAACAAACCCGCATAAGATGCGGACAGGAGTTTGTCTGTCTTGACTGTGCGAAGCGAGAGCTCCGCCGTGAGCTTGGTCACATCAAGCATCTGGGTAAACGCACGCAGCTTCATATCGAAAATCTTCTGGAAGAGTATCGTGACCTGGATATGGTACTTGCAATTCTTCAGCCTGATTCAATTGATACGAAGAAAACAATGTTTGACCGACTCGAGGCACATGATCAGACACCGACTGAACGCATCGAGAATCTCCCTCTGCCACGAGAATTTGTAGAGGTGTGCGGTGTTGAGACACTCATGCCAGCTCAGCAGCGCGCGGTCGAGTCAGGTCTCTTATTTGGAAAAGATCTGCTTGTTGTTGCCGCAACTGCGAGTGGTAAGACCTTCATCGGAGAGATGGCCGGTCTTAAAAATTATATCGAAAAACGCGGCAGAATGTTATTTTTGGTCCCTCTCGTTGCTCTTGCAAATCAGAAGTATGACCGTTTTTCTGAAAAATACAAGTCTATTACCCAGACTTCAATAATGACTGGCGTGTCTCGCGTTAATCTGCCGGAGACCCGTCCGGTCGGAAATCGCGGGGCAGGCGGCGGGATCGTTGTTGGTACCTACGAAGGTATGGACAATCTTCTCAGAAAAGGCATGCCTGTCAGCAACATTGGGACCGTTGTTATCGACGAGGTCCAGATGCTCGAAGACGCTGAGCGCGGTCACCGGCTAGACGGACTGATCGCCCGGCTCAAATACGTGGCACCCAAGGCTCAGTTCCTATATCTTTCAGCAACCATCGGTTCCCCTAACCTTCTCGCAAAAAAACTGAACGCAGCGCTTGTATCGTATGCTGATCGTCCGGTAGCTCTGGAACGCCATCTGATATTTACCGAAAAAGATGCGAAGATCCCGTTCATAAAAAAATTAGTGTTTGAGGAGTTCAATAAGACCTCCTCGAAGGGGTTCAAAGGTCAGACGATCGTTTTCACGAATGCTCGAAGTCGGTGTCACACTGTAGCCGAGGCAATAGGAGCAACAGCCGCCCCCTATCACGCCGGGCTCACATCTCAGGAACGCAGATCTGTTGAACGACAGTTCGAGGATGGGAAACTTGCCTGTGTAGTTACCACCGCTGCACTGGCAGCTGGTGTTGATTTTCCCGCAAGTCAGGTGATCTTTGACGCCTTGGCAATGGGTATAGACTGGTTGTCGGTCCAAGAGTTCCACCAGATGATGGGTCGTGCCGGCCGACCTGATTTCCATGATCTCGGTCGTGTAATCGTTCTTGCCGAACCGGGGGTATCCTATTCGCGTGAAACAAAACTCACTGAGGAAGAGGTTGCTATCCAGCTCCTCAAAGGGGCTATGGAAGAGGTCTCTCCGGTATATGATATCGAGGAAACATCGGAGGAGTTTGCAGCAAATGCGATCACATGCCGTGGTCGCGAGGCTGATATCATCGCTGTTGGAAACAGTATGGTCGGTGTGGGGGACGATCCTCTTTCTGAACTTATCAAACATAAACTTGTCAGAAAATCCGGCAGTATCCTAGAACTTTCCCCCCTTGGAAAGATCATGTCCGAGCATTTTATCGGCATGGAGCGGCTTTTGGAGGTCGACAAACTGGTTCGTTTGATGGATGATCCGCTTGAAATAGTTGCCGAATTATCGTGCATGGATGATGAGCGGGCGAAAGAGAAACGCCGGGTCGACCGTCGTTCGACAGAGAAAAAGGAAGCCGTATGGATTGGGGACAAAAAGTCTGCTGCCAAACCCTCTTCTGAACCTGCTTGGGTCGCGAAGAAGAAAGAGACACAAGCCGAGGAGAAGCACACCCATGATGACGAACGGCGGAAAAAGGCAGGGACCCGCAAGCTTAGGCGTGAAGAGGTCGAGGTCGAGGTGCCGAAAGCTCCCCGTCGAGCGAATAAGGAGATGGAGGAACGTGTCGAGCGAAAGAAGCGTGAGGCATCTCAATATATACCTCCGCCAAAGCGAAAACCGAGGGAAACCAACGCTGGGGATGAGATAAAGTCCAGACTAGGTTCCTCGTCACAAGATCCACTAAACATAATCGAGACTGCTATCGATCAGCGGCGTGCCGGCAACTATGACGAAGCATTGGAGATCCTTGGGAATTGTGTTGCTGATAACCCCAAGGATAGTCGTGCACTGGTCGAACTTGGAAAAGTGTATGATCTTCGCGGTGAGCGTGATATGGCGTATGCCTGTTATCAGAAGGCTGCAACAGCCAACACGCAAAATCGGGAGGCGATAGACAGAATGAATGCCTTCCTTATCGGGATCACGGTCGACATCGATAATGAAACGCCAGATTCTAAAAAGGATTCAGCCTTTGTGAAAAAGAAAAAAGAGTAAATATTTCCTCTATTTTTTCGTATACTCCATTCTCTCGGCATGGCTCATCCGGGAGATCGATACTACTTTTTTGATGTCAAGAGAGCAGGCTTTTGCCAATCTGGTGCCGTAATCCGGGTCTGCCAGATAGCAGTGGGCCGCATGCCGGTACTTGATGTTCTCCGTAACTGACGCTATATTTCGGGCTGTATTTTCGATGAGTACCTGTTTTTTATCTTCGGTTATCAGTCGATAGAGATCACCTGGTTGATAAAAACAGTTATCATTCACATCGTCTTTCTGCTCATATCTGTCCATATCGCCGGAAAGTACCAATGATGGGTCGCGGTATTCCTTCTGTTCTACCCATTCTCCATAACTATTTGGGACATATGTTTTTGCAGCGCCGTAGTTTCCGTCCACTCGCATCTGGCCATCTCTATGATATGCATGGACATCTACCTTCGGACGATTGACTGGGATCAATGAATGATTCACTCCAAGCCGATATCTCTGTGCATCTCCATAAGAGAAGAGTCGCCCCTGCAGAAGTTTGTCCGGTGAAAGACCAACGCCTGGGACAATGCTTGCCGGATTGAATGCGGCCTGCTCAACATCAGCGAAGTAGTTCTCAGGATTTCTGTTGAGTTCAAGAACGCCCACCTCTATCAAAGGATATTCTTTGTGACTCCAGACCTTCGTGATATCGAATGGATTTTCTTTTCTGTTGCGTGCCTCCTCCTCTGTCATTATCTGGAAATACATCGTCCATTTCGGGAATTCTTTTCGCTCGATGGCTTCAAACAGATCCTTCTGATTACTTTCTCTGTCCATGCCTACGAGAATCTCGGCCTCCTGATCGGTGATGTTTTTGATCCCCTGCTGGGTTTTGAAATGATATTTTACCCAGACACGTTTCCCCTCTTTATTGATCAGACTGTAGGTGTGGCTTCCAAAACCGTGCATGTGCCGATAACTTGCCGGTATCCCGCGATCGGACATGACGATCGTGACTTGATGAAGAGCTTCGGGTAGCGAGGTCCAGAAATCCCAGTTGTTTTGTGCTGAACGCATGTTCGTTTTTGGGTCACGCTTAACGGCATGGTTCAGGTCGGGAAACTGCAGTGGATCCCTAAGGAAGAAAACTGGGGTATTGTTGCCTACCAGATCCCAGTTTCCCTCCTCGGTGTAAAATTTTATGGCAAATCCGCGGATATCACGTTCTGCGTCAGCTGCCCCGCGTTCTCCGGCAACCGTCGAAAAACGGACAAATGCGTCGGTTTTTTTGCCTTTTTCAAAGACCTTTGCTTTAGTGTATTTCTGCACATCACCTGACACCGTAAAGGTACCAAATGCGCCAGAACCTTTTGCATGCATTCGTCTTTCTGGAATAACTTCTCGGTCAAAATGAGCCAATTTTTCCAAGAACCACAGATCTTGAAGCATTAATGGTCCGCGAGGGCCGGCCGTGAGCGAGTTCATGTTATCCGGAACCGGAGCTCCGTTCTCATGAGTAAGAGCCTGTTTTTTGTCCATGATAATGTAATAATCAGTTTCAGAGATTAATAAATTTTCTAAGGTGGTAGAATTGAATGGTATTGTGTTTCAGATTTTTCTTAGATGAAATTGTCCCATTTGGGAGCGAGTTAAAAAAAGTGTTATGTCGTTTCCGATAATATATGGGACATATTTTAGATTTTGAGCAGTTATGGATCGATTAGGTCCCGCACAGAGAGCAGAGATCTCGCGAGATCCTTAGAACATAGAGGATCTCGCCATCCTCCTGCCGTTCTTCTGCCACTACAAAAGCAATCAAAGCCTCTTTGTGACAAAGTTTCAGCACTTCATCTATCTCGGTAAGCGAGGAGATGAGAAGGAGTATCCTCCCAAATGTTGAGAGGTGGGCAGATACTTCATGGATAAATCGTTCAATAACGTCCCGACCGGAAGGTCCGCCGTCAAGAGCATACTCAAGCCAGTCGTCCAATTTCTCTTTAGGGTCTGTTGGGAGATATGGAGCGTTGAATAGTATCAGATCGAACTCGCCACAAATCGGATCAAAGAGATCTCCTCTGACGACCTCAACACCATTCACTTCATGTGCATATTTTGCAGCGTGAGGATTTATTTCGACGGCGAGGACCTGGGGTGTTAGATCAGTTATGGATTTAGCCACAGCCCCAGATCCAGTTCCGATCTCCAAAACCCGATCGTTCGGCTTCACTTCGACGAGTGCAGCTTTTATGAGAAGATAGGTATCCTCCGATGGAAAATAGATCTGGCTTGTGTCGATATTCATTATATCAGGTTTGCTAGCTTGTTAGCAAGCTCAATGAAAGCCGGAATGGAAAGCTGTTCCGGGCGTTTAGCGAGAAGATCTTTTTCGAGGCTGTTGATGAGTGCTGACATTGTATCCTCTCCATAGATGCTTTTCATTCCTTTGAGTCCGTTCTGAATAGTTTTTCTTCTATGGGAGAACAGTTCGCGAATAAGTATCGAGTGCACTTCACGATCCAGGATCTTGACCACCGGTTCATGCGGGATGATCTTGACCACAGCAGAATCAACCTCCGGCGGGGGTGAAAATGCTCGCGGCGGAAGTTTCAGGATGAGTTCAACATCTGCATATGTCTGAACCATTACGGAGAGCCTGCCGAATTCTTTGTCGCCCGGTGGTGATACCATCCTTTTTGCAAACTCCCACTGATACATCAGGACCGCAACCTCGAATCCGATCTTGAGCAGTCGGAATGTGATCTTAGAAGAGATGGAATAGGGGAGATTTGAGATCACCAGATCAAAATCCGGAAGATCAACTTTGGATGCATCGCCTCTTGTTATGGTGAGCTGGCCTGTAGAAAGTTCGTCCCCAAAACGTTTTTCGAGGTTTGGAAGAAGTGTTCCGTCAAGTTCCACCGCTCTGACGTTTGCTCCGCGTTCGAGAAGTGCGGCTGTCAGAACTCCACCGCCGGGTCCGACTTCAAGCACATTTTTTCCTTTGATGGGGACAGAATCAGCGATAAAATCTACTGCGTCCGTATCAATCAGAAAATGCTGATCCTTTGGCGCTTTCATAAAAAGAGGTTATTTGGAGGTAAAGAGATGATATTTCTCTTCCGGATTTTCAAGTTCAAGCATTATCCTCTCACGAATAAATTTCTCCGGTTTCTGGAGTGTTTTCACCCGGGCACGGATATCCTCGAAGCTTTCAAAAGGTTTTTTGGTTCTTTCCTCTAAGGTGTCGATAAGCGTTTTTTTGCCGAGGCCTGGGAGGAGATTTAACATATGCATCTTGAGACTGATCGGAACTGCTGTGTTGTAAAATTCCACGAACCGTTCTTCGGACACGGAAATGATCTTTTCGACCACCGGTTCAAGCTCGCCTTTTGCCGTAGGAGTGAGTCCATCATATGACAACCGGCGTTTCACCCGTTCGACATGCTTTCTCTCTTCTTCGCCGATGTAGACTTTGTCGTGCAGATTGATTGCAACGTCTTTTTTGGCGATGAGCTCGAGAAGTTTGAACTGGTCGGTACCTACTGCGAGAATAATTGATTCACGCTGATTCAAAGGACGTCTGTCGCTTGCATACCCCCATTGGAGATAGTCAAGCACTATAGCTTCGACTTCCTTCTTATCGGTCCTCTCAGTGTTTGGCGGCATTTCTACCACTCACTCGTACTTATGCAGAGTGTCAAGGATCCGGTCTAAGTCTTCAGGGAGAAGAGTAAACCGCTCTTTAGCATATATCGCCCGGATCTCATCACGGCTCTTTGGCATGATGTTAACCATCCTGCAGGCGATCTCCGGTTTTGTTTTATCCATGGATGCAAGGATACTAAGGAGTGACTTTGCCGTTTCAACACTACATTTATTGAGAATGTCTGCATGGTCAATACTCTTACGCAGTTCGTATGATATGCTTCTAGAGGGATCATCACCCATTTCTCCGCTGGAGCGCTTATCACGAATTGCAATAAGCTCTTCGCGCAGCTCGGGGAGGGTCATCATATCTTCACTGATAACTTTCTTTACTTTCATGCGAGACTCCTGTTAATTAAAATAAGTATTTGGGGTTTAATTATATTTCTGCGCCGTGAGGTGCTGTGGTCGTGCAATGACTGTTTTGGTTGCATTGCCGTCTTTGATCATAAGGAGCCAGGCTCTGCCTCTCTTACCAACGATCGTTCCGGTCTTACCGTGGAATCTGTGGTGGGGCTGTCCTTTCTGAACACTTGAGTCTAAGACGAGGTGAACTTTCTGTCCTTCTTCGAAGTGCTGAATGACCTTGGTGACGTTTGGCATACCACGGGTACGCAGAGTTTTCTGTAACTTATATCTTGTTCCTTTTTTAATTCCATTGTGCTTTGCCATGTTTACTCATCTCCAATATTTGGTAATCCGTCGACCTGCACCACGTCTAATTCGACGACTTTGGCGGGTACGCCGAGGATTTCAGCGAGACTGGGAGTAGTTCTCCCCCCGTCTCCTGATACGAGTTCTTTAATGTAGAGGCCGCCTTCACCAAGCACTTCAAGCCGGTAAAGACCGTTTTCCACTCCAAGAACTCCTATGTCAATGACCTGTCTCTTTCGGACGAGATCTGCACGTCGGTGCGAG
>DALTVX010000066.1 GCA_029987395.1 Methanocorpusculum sp.
AGCGGCCCCTCTTTTACGATCGTTTTATGGAGTTTTTCCATCTCATCGGGCCGCGATGGGGCAGGATAGATCATCGGGTCAGACCCAAACGCCGCGATCCCGTTGATCCGCTGCAGAAAACTCCCGCCTGTTCGCGGGCTGTTTTTTCGAACAGCAAGAGTGGGAAACGGTCCCGTAAGCGTTGGGCGGAGCATTGCAGAAAAGAGCGAGACAAGATTATTTTCATAATCCACCCGCTCTTTAAACAAAAACTCGTGATATACGCTCTCGATATATTCGCGTGCGAGGGCAAGATCCGACTTGGTCGGGATCTCCGGGACCGGCGGGACCTCCTGTTTTTTCAGGAAAAACCAGCCGGTGGTTTTGTCGTATCCTTCTCTCGAAAGAATGCTCCCGTCAGGCATGAGCATAACGCCGGGATACAGCCCTTTTATCTCCGGTAGACCGTCGAGTTCCCGGGACGAGGCTTTGAGCACGCTTTCGAGAAGGTCAAAGGGCAGCGAGACCTCGCCTTTCTGGTCGTCTCCTGCTTTGATCCACCGCGTATGGGCGGTAAGCAGGATCCGCAGGCGTCCCCGGTCGATTTGGGTGAGAACGCCGCCGCTGATCTCACAAAGCCGGTTATTATGGATCCCGACGAATCCTTTGTTGAATTTGTTATAGTGTTTGAGTGCTTTGCCGGCGTTTTTCACCGACTCGGCCGTGTTTGGGTGGAGATCCCGGGTGATCGGGACGATCGAGACGGGGCTTGGTTCTCCCTCGGGTTCGTTTGGATCGTAGGTGAGGGAGATGGTCGTATGGCTGTTCGATTGCGGAAAGAAGGTCGAGAGGTCGATGTCTTCCGCCAAAGAGGATAGGGTACCCTCTTCGCTAGGAATCGTCGTAATAAAATTCATAATGAACTTGTATTCATGCTGGTGGACGGGTCGGTTCTCAAAACTCTGAGTCTGGTATTTCTGTCCCACAGAATGTTATATGATTATATGGTCTAAAAATGTAAAAAACCCTAGGCATCCTCGGGCAATTTGCAACACTTACACTAATCTGTTACGAATTTGACGCTTTTTTTTGGCTGCAGGATCTTCGTGATTTCCGGTCGAAGATGCATAAAGATACCTCTTCTGAAAATAGGTACATGATTTAAATCTGAAAAAAGTTGAGAAAAAATCTCAGGTATGTTATTTGGGAATTAGAAGAAAAGATTCAGCATATAGATAACGACGCCAATGAGACCTGTGACCACTAACACGATCGTTGGTTTAATGTGGACCGCTTTCTTGTCGTCTGCATCGTAGTAGGTAACCAGACCTGCTGATGAACTTAGTCCTCTGCCCGAGTTCTTTGCTGCCATATCCTATTATATTCATCCTCTACCCATATAAAAGAAGAGGAGAACACGCGTCCATGCAGGAGGAAACACTTGAGGGGTTGGCTTTCATCGGGGACACGTTTACCCCGCGAAATGTCAGGATCATCATCGAAAACGGCCGTATATCTGAGATCACTGATAGTGAAACCGCCTTTTCGCAGTGGATCGTCCCGGTTTTTTTCAACGCGCATACGCATATCGCCGATACGATTGGAATGGATACCAGGATCGACCGGCCGCTTTCCGAGCTGGTTGCCCCGCCCAACGGACTGAAGCACAGACTTTTACGGGAAACATCGGATGATCGTTTGGTATCTGCGATGCGGGATACCATCTCGTTCATGAAGGCGACCGGGACCCTGGGCTTTGCGGATTTCCGGGAAGGAGGAAAGGAGGGTGTCGACCTTCTCAAGCAGGCCGCCGATCCTTCCGTCGGGATGGTCGTCTTTGGAAGAGACGGCGGAGAGTTTGACGCGGAGGGATTTGGTCTATCCAATGCGAAAGGCACGGCTGAAGAGGAGGAGGCGGTGAAACTCGCAAAAGAGTCTGGGAAGCTTTTTGCCGTGCATGCGGGCGAAGCAGGGACAAAGGATATTGAGGCGGCTTTTTCTCTTGATCCTGACCTGATCATCCATGCGACGCATTTTACGAAGAGCCACATCAGAGAGGCGGCTGACCGTGATATCCCGCTGGTCATCTGCCCGCGATCGAACTGGCTTCTTGGGGTCACTGCCGATAATCGGCGGCCGCCTGTTCGTGAGATGCTGGACGCCGGATGCCGGGTCTTTCTTGGGACGGACAATGTGATGTTTGTGCCGCCGGATCTTTTTGCTGAAGCGGCTTTTCTGCAGACCGTATACAAACTCGATGCCGCAGAGATCCTTTCGATGATGACGGACGGCTTTTCCCTTCTGGGAAAAAGAGGCAAAATCGAGGTAGGGAACCCGGCTGATCTCATTGTTCTTGACGGCGGATATGCCGGCCGCTGGACAAAAGATCCGGCGGCTTCTCTGATCTCAAGGATCGGATCTTCGGGCATCATCCGGATCATTTCCGGTGGTAATACCAATTCTTTATAACCTAAGAAAAGTAATTTACTCATAACGTAGGAGGTTCTAAAAAAATGTTTACGAAAATATTAGTCGCCATCGATGGATCAGAGATCAGCAAAAGTGCGTTCTATAAATCGATCGATCTTGCAAAAGACTGCAAAGCCGAGCTGCATTCCATTTATGTTATCGAGTCTGGGATGATCTCACCCGGGCCGGTGGACACATCCTGGGAATTGATCTACCAACGGTTTGAAAAGGAAGGCCGGGATGTCATGGCAGAACTTGTTGCAGCTGCAGAAAAGAAAGGCGTGACGGTCATACCCCATCTTGAGGCAGGACATGCTGGGGATACGATCGTCGACAAAGCAGCCGAGCTCGAATGCGATCTGATCGTTGTCGGATCTCGCGGGAAATCCAAACTCGATCGTCTTCTCCTTGGCAGTGTTTCCGGACATATCGTCAACTATGCAAAGACCAGTACGCTGATCATCAGAAAATAACCCCTCACAACTTTTTTTTCCGCGCGATTAGGTATTTAGTCGACTTTTTTCTTTGAAATGCTTCACGAAGAATGGAAGTTGAATGAAGGTATTATTTATCTCCAGCCAACCAAAAAATATTCACAGATTTCTCTATATGGAAATCAGTTAGGCCGATCTGTCTGACGGTCTGAAATTTGTGGTGAATATCATGACGGAAATGTTAGCAAAAGATTACATGACAAAAGATGTTGTCACGGTCGAGATCCCCTCTGGCCGGGATGATGTCCTTCGTATTCTCAAGCGGACCGGGATCAGTGGGATCCCTGTGGTGAAAGGTCCGCAGAAGAAGCTCCTTGGTATCGTTACCAGAAAAGATATTTTTCGTCAGCCCGAGGAGATCCAGGTCGCTCTTCTGATGTCGACCGATCCGTTGACCATCCGTCCGGATGTTACCCTTTCCGAGGCTGCTGATATCATGACGAAGATGAATGTCCGCCGTCTTCCTGTCGTGGAAGGCGATAATCTCGTCGGTATTTTGAGCGTTTCAGATCTTATCGGGGCAGTTGCAAAATTGAACGATGTCCGCGAGATCAGAAACGGATTTGTCAGTACAAAGACCTATGCTCTTTGGGAAGAGACCCCTCTGCCGATCGTTGGTCGGATCATGGAACTTGCTCACTCGGATGCAATGCCGATCCTGAACTCTGAAAATAAGCTTAGCGGCATCATCTCTGAACGCGATCTGATCCGATGTTCAAGCATCGAGGATGATGTTGAGACGAGTGATTTCTCGACCGGGACCGATGATGATGAGTGGACGTGGGAGAGTATTCGCGATAACCACTCGGTCACCTATGGTGTTTCCAAAGTAGAGCTTCCAAACAAGCCCGTCAAGGTTTGCATGGTCAGAAAAGTCATCGCGGTTCCAAATAATGCGGAGGTCAGCGACTGTGCTCTGCGGATGAAACGCGGACGTGTGGATCAGCTTCCGATCATCGATAATGATCAGCGCCTTTCCGGGATGCTGTTTGATCGTGACCTGATCCGAGCACTTATCAAATAATCACCTCAGCCCTATTTTTTTGTTCCCTAATGGGAAGATATATTAGTTTTCTTGTCCTAGTTTTAATTATGACAAAACCGGTCTTATATGACTTCCACGCTACCTGGTGCGGACCCTGCAGAATCCAGAGCCCGATTGTTCACGATATTGAAAAGAAAATGGGGGACAAGGTCGATGTCAAGATGATCGATGTGGATGAGCATGGAGATCTTGCAAATAAGTATTCCATCAGTGTGGTCCCCACTCTTATCATTGAGAAGGATGGTAAGATCATTCACCGTCTGGAAGGCGTGACCGATGCGGCAACGCTCGAGAGCCTTCTTAAGGCACTTATCTGATTGGATCCATCCGATCACATCACCATTCTTTTTTACGCGGCAACGCTAATGTTTTAGGTATGACTCCGATTTCTGTAGAGGTGATCGCCTATACGTATCGTCCCTGCGGTCCGTTTCCCTGTGATGCGGATAGATCCTGCGGGCTTGTGGATTGTTTTGAAAAGGAGACGATGACGTTTGCGTTTCCGGCTCTTGAAAAGGCGCTGAAAGAGAAGTATGGCGACAAAGTGTCGGTGTCTCTGACGTCTTTGGATGAGGGTATCCCTGCCCGTGTGGTTGAGCTGGTGAGGGTCGACCATCCGCCGCTGCCGATCATTCTGGTGAATGGGAAGGTTGTGCCGGTGGGCGCAATTTCTGTTCCGCGGATCTCAGAGTATATCGACGCGGCCCTCTGATTTTTTCTTTTTTTTGTTTTTTGTTAGTGTTGTGGTGTGTACTACGATTTTGAAACAGTCATCCGTTGCTCTTTCACAGTGAAAAAAAAAACTAATTGCATTATTCTGGGGGGTACTACGATTTCGTGTACGTGATCAGTGTGGACGCATGAATAAAACCAACCGCGAATCGGCGCAAATCTTGCAAGGCAAAGCCTTGCTCGGCTAAGGTCGTCCGCTTTGCGTCCAACCCGCCCCATACACGAAATCGTAGTACACACCCGAATAATCTTCTGAGTTCATCCACTCAGATATGAAAAAATAAAAATTTATCTGTATGTTTTCGTGAGATACAGAACTTTACAGCAGTGCTCAGCAAGTGAGGTGTAAAGATACGCCTGATCGAGATCACGACCGGCAGCAAATGTCCCATGTCCACGAGCTATCACGACATTTGCGGTTTTTAGTCCATCTGCGACGATTTCGGCGAGGCGTTCTGAGCCGCATGGTCCGTCAACGACTTGGATCGTTGGGGCAAGAAGTTTTCCTTCGCTATCGATCGTAACGATCTCTCCTTCGGTAAGCAGTGAAAGTGCCACGGCATAGGGAGGATGGGCATGCACGATCGCCTGATGTTTTGAGGCATTGTAGACCGCGGTATGTACCCGCCATTCGCTGGATGCACCCGGAGTGACCCGGCCGTTCAGCGGCATCAGGACGATCTGTTCGGGATCAGCATCCAGATAGGACCCGGTTTTGGTGATGAAGTATCCATCCTCGGATCTCTCACTCATGTTCCCGAAGTTTCCTCCGACCAGATGTTCAGAGAACAACCGCTTGCCGATCCGTGGAAAGTCGTTTCGCATTTCAGTATCCATGTGCCATCAGCCGAACAAGTATGGCTTTTTGGGCATGCAGACGGTTTTCCGCCTGATCCCATACGCCGCTTTGCATAGAGTCGATGACCTCGTCGGTTATTTCCTCGCCTCGGTGGGCTGGAAGACAATGTAATACGATGGCGTCGGGCGCCGCCTTATTTAAAAGTGCGGTGTCGAGCTGGTATCCGACAAAGTCTTTGAGCTTTGCCTCTTTGATCTCCTCCTCACCCATCGAGATCCAGGTGTCTGTGTAGATCGCGTGGGCATCGGTGACGGCTCGTATCGGGTCATCGTACATGGTGACCTTCCCGCCGTTATCTTTGGCGAATTTGATCGCTTCCGGGTCGGGTTCGTATCCTTTTGGCGTTCCAACGGCTATTTCCATACCGGTCTGTACGGATGCCATGATGAGCGAGTTACAGACATTGTTCCCATCCCCGATCCAGGCGATCTTCAGCCCGTCAAGTTCGCCGAACTTTTCTTTGAGGGTGAGCGAGTCCGCCATGATCTGACAGGGGTGCTCTTTATCGGAAAGGGCATTTATGACAGGGATCGATGCGTTTTTGGCAAACTCGGTGATCGTTTCGTGTTTGTAGGTCCGCATGATCGCTCCGTGAACGTATCGGGACATCACCCGAGCCGTATCTGCGACGGTTTCCCCGCGGCCGAGCTGAGTGTCCCGTGCGTTGAGATAAAGCGCGTAACCGCCGAGATCGTACATGCCGACATCAAATGACATCCGGGTTCGGGTGGACGCTTTCTCAAAGATCATCGCGAGGGTTTTTCCGGCGAGAAGCGGGTGAGGAACATTTGCGTATCGCTGGCGTTTGAGCCGGGCAGCGAGATTCAGAATATCTTCGTACTCCTCTGCAGAAAGATCCGTGATCGAAATGAAGTCTTTTTTCATGATCTAAGTTCCTTCATGTGCGCGATACGTTTTGCAAACAGCGTTTCGGTACCGATATCACTGCGGTATCTGACGTTTCCGGATACGTTTTTGCATGCAGTTTCCGCAAATTTCTCGGCCTCTTTGAGTGAGTCCCCGATCCCAACATATGCCATCGTGCGGGATGTCAGCGTTTTTAGGACGCCGTTTTCCTGCGCAATGTTTGCATAATAAAGGATGGTGTTTTCTGCCGGTCCAACGGTGATGACGTCGCCTGAGTGGGGGTTGTCCGGGTAGTCCATTGGCACGATGTATTTGCAGACCGTTGCCTTGTGGGCAAACGAGACGTCCTCTGGCGAAAGGGTCCCTTTGATGATGTGCTCTACGATCGTGAGGAAATCAGAGGTCAGGATCGATAAAACGTTCATTGCCTCCGGATCGCCGAATCTTGCATTGAACTCAATGACCTTTGGGCCGGTCTTGGTGTTCATGAACTGGCCGTAGAGAATCCCTTTGTACGGGTTTCCTTCTTTTGCAAGGGCTTTCACGGTCTCTTGCATAATGAACATCGCCTGCTCGTAATCTTTTTCAGTGACGAAGGGGAAGGTGTGGTCTTCTAGGGAGTAGGAGCCCATTCCGCCGGTGTTTGGTCCTACGTCTCCTTCGAATGCACGTTTGTGATCCTGAACGAGCGGCATGGGGACGATGTTTTTGCCGTCAACAAACGCCATGAGGGTAAATTCTTCGCCGAGGAGGCGTTCTTCAAGGATGATGACCTGATTTTTAAGGGTCTTTGCGTATTCTATTGCACCTTTTCGGTCGACCTGTTCGCCCATGACCTTGACGCCTTTTCCACCGGTAAGTCCGGTCGGTTTTACCGCAAGGTCGCCTGCGTATTCGTGGATGAATGCGGCGGCCTGCTCGGGGGTATTGCAGAGTTTATATGCCGGGCAGCCGTCGATCCTGTATTTATTCATAAGTTCACGGCAAAATCCCTTGTCGGTCTCGATTTTGGCGGCCGCTTTTACCGGGCCTACACAACCGATCCCTTCTTTTGTGAGTGCATCGACGAGTCCTGCTTCGAGCGGGGCCTCGGGTCCGACGATCGCGTATTTTATTTTATTTTCTTTCGCGAAGGTCAGAACTGCGGGTACATCCGTTTCTGGATGGATAAAGCATTTGCTGGCTATTTTTGCTATCCCTGGATTTTTCTTGCCCATGACGGAATAGAGTTCAACGTTTGAGTTTTTGGTGAGTGCTAAGCAGATGGCGTGTTCCCTTCCGCCACCTCCGGCCACTAATATTTTCATATCCTTATCTATAGCGTGTCAACACTCAAATAATGTATCCACTAACTCGGTATTGACTGCTATGTACCACTGCATGGTGAGGAAATTTCAGTGTGTTAAAAAAAAGAAATAGTTAGGCGAGCAGTTCGCTTGATCTCACCAGAGGGTGAAGCTTGACTCCATCTGCGGCGAGAAGTTCAGCAGCCCCGCCTTCTCGGTCGACGACCGTGACGACCGAATCGATCAATGCCCCGGCTTTTCTAAGCTCGTCAACACCATGTTTTGATGAGCCCCCGGATGTTGTTACGTCTTCGATCAGAAGGACCCGTTTTCCCAGAACGTTTCCAATGACCATCTGGTTTTTTCCATGGTCTTTTGCAGCTGACCGAATGAGGGCACATGGTTTATTTGCCGCAAGAGAAACAGCTACTGCTAATGGGATCCCTCCCACGGCAACTCCTGCGATACACTCAAAATCATATTTCGCCGCGACCTCTGCCGCGATTTCGGAAAGCAGCTCCGGCTGCATGATCGCTGTTTTCACATCTATATAGTATCTGCTTTGAGCGCCGGACGCCAAGGTAAAATCCCCGAATTCCACTGCTTTATACTGAACAAGAAGATCTAATATTCTGTTTACCATGGTACGTCCTTTAACCCGAGTATGTATCCAATAATATTAGTTCCTCTATGTAATAGAGGTGACAGTATAAGGATGGCAACAAACGTAGCAATCAGGAATCCAACAGAGTCAAAGTTTGCGAAAAACCATCCGATGTTTCCTGTCACGAGTAATGCAAGGACCATCAGAACAAGGGATCCAACGACCATGTCATACATATCGGCGATCGGCCATTTTGCTCCCCGGTCTTTTCCCATGCGGCGTTTAAAGTAACTCTTGATCATATCGCCAAGAAGTGCTCCGGTCGCTAGGGCACAAATGGTGATGATGGTATGTTTTGGCAGGAAATCCAGCTGGAAGTGATCCACCAGGAAGATCTGTATGAGCCCAAAGATGATACCGACGATGATACCGCCGATAAGCCCGCGCCATGTTTTTCCGTCACCAAGAATACGTCGGCCGTCTTTTGCGCACCTGCCAAAATCGACCGGTGTCCCTCCGCCGATCAATGCGGCGGCAGGATTTGGAAGGTATGCGGGGATCATTATCCAAATTGCCCACAGGCATGCCATTCCAATTGTTATCAAAATATCTGTTACCAAACTCTCACTCCCATTCTTTTATAGTTATACGCGAATTATTATAATACTTTTATTTCAAGGGAGTTAACCATGACGTTCGTAAAAACAACCAAAAGCCTGTGCCCCGTCTGTGGTAAATTACTTGACGCGGAGATAACCGAAGAGGACGGTGCAATATGGATATGCCGGACCTGTCCAGAGCATGGTTATGCGAGAAACCTGTACTGGTCAAGTGCTGAGATGTATAAGCGGTTTGATGCCTACGATCGTGTAGGAAGAGGTGTGGAAAACCCGAATGTCGAGCTTACTGGGGAATGTACGACCCGCTGTGGTCTGTGCGCGAACCACAAATCCGGGACGCTGCTTGCAAACATCGATGTAACGAATCGATGTAACCTCAAATGCGAGTTCTGTTTTGCCAATGCCAAAGCATGCGGTTATGTGTATGAGCCGACATTCGACGAGATCGTCTCGATGCTCAAGCTTCTTCGAAACGAACAGCCGGTAGCATGCCCCGCCGTCCAATTTTCCGGGGGAGAGCCCACGATGCGAGACGACCTCGCCGATCTGATCAAAAAGGCCCGCGAGTTAGGGTTCAATCAGGTCCAGATGGCATCAAACGGCGTCAAACTTGCTCAAAAACCAAATCTCGCTCAGGAATATCGCGATGCCGGTCTTTCGACGGTGTATCTGCACTTTGATGGTGTTTCGAAAGCGACCAATCCTCTTCTCGAGAAAACCAGTCTGCCGGCGATCGAAAACTGCCGGAAGGCAGGTCTTGGCGTCGTTTTAGTTCCGACGATCATCAACGGGAAGAACGATCATGAGATCGGCGATATCATTCGGTTCGCGAGCAAAAACGTCGACATTGTTCGGGGGGTCAATTTCCAGCCTGTTGCCTTCACGGGTGCGGCAAAAGAGGATGACGTGCTCCGCGAACGGATCACCATTCCGGGCATCACCCGATCTATCGAGGAGCAGCTGAACGGAAAACTCAAATCCACCGACTTTTATCCGATCCCGTCGATGATGGCCATCTGCGATCTGATCGAGTCATATACAGGAAAACCGCAGATCATGTTCTGTGCCCACCCGCACTGCGGGGCGGCGACCTATGGATTTGTGAATGGTGAGGGCGAACTCGTGCCGATCACCCGGTTTGTTGATGTGGATGAATTTATCGCTCAGACGGCAGTGATGGCAGATAAATTTAAGAATGCCAGCAAGACCCGGAAGTATTTGGCAATGGCGACCGGGCTAGGCAAGATCAACAAGACTGTTTCCAAGGAAGAGGTCGAAGGGATCCGGATCGATCTGAAGAAGCTCATCTACGATGCTCTCGTCAAACACGATTATGATTCGCTTGGGAAATTCCATGAAAATGCTCTTTTCATCGGAACGATGCATTTCATGGATTCCTTCAACTACGACACTGAGCGTGTTTCGAGATGCTGTATCCATTATGCGACCCCGGATGGCAGACTTATCCCATTCTGTACCTATAACAGCGGCCCGACCTATCGGGAAGAGGTATGGAAAAAAGGCGCAAAGCCTCTGAGCGAATAAGGCGATATCGATGGGATTTTGGAACCGCGAGGGGAAGATCTCCTCTACCGCTCTTTTTTCATGGTCGGATCTTGCTCGTATTTCGAGGAAAGGCCCTCTTCTCGTGGCACTCAAAGAGAAAGGCCGCTTGTATTCTCCTGATGATCTTGAGCTGATGCTTACCCGCTATGCAAAAAAGCTGGAGAATGTACCTAAAGAGTATGGGGACGCTCTTCTGCATTTTGCCCGCATTCAGATCATCGACGGGTATCATCAGATGATGACCGATGAGCTTGCCGACGTACATGCCGCTGTCCCGCTGTTTTCTTCCTGGAAAGGATTTACGGTCGATGCACAAGCCGCGTCGGCGAAAGGAACGTCTGGCGACCGTCTGCGATCTCTAAAGTATCTGATCGCTGCCTACACCGTGTTCATCAGAGAAGAGCCGGTGCACCCCGTTGGCATGCCGTTTCCCGGCGGTTTCTCCGTAGAGCAGTATGATGGTGAGTATTATTGTCCTGTTCGCGCAGTATGGAATGACATCGATGATGCTTTCTGCAAATACTGTCCGGCGGTCCAAAGCAGGGAACGTGATCTTCTTTTATCGAAAGCAGAGCGGGATAATGTGACAAAAAAAGAGAAACTCAATAATTATTTTTATAATTTTAAAGGATAATCGTTTAGAAATCTCCTCTCCCCGTGGAACCATATATATTTTAACTCTCCGACCCCTATTAATTACTGCAATGAACAGTGGCATATGCCCGAAATGTGGTTTACCAAAGGAACTGTGTATTTGCGAAGAAGTCGCAAAAGAACAGCAACGTATTAGTGTTAAAGTAAGCAAGAGACGGTACGGCAAAGAAGTGACCGTTGTCGATGGTCTTGATCCTTATGAGATCGATTTAGAGGATCTGTCCAAGTACCTCAAAGGTCGGCTTGCATGTGGAGGCACCGTGAAGGAAAACTCTATTGAGCTTCAGGGAAATCACCGTAACAGAGTAAAAGACTTACTCACTGCACGTGGCTATAACCTCGAAAATATCAATTAACCAAATCAATATTTTTTCAGCTTCTCTCTTTTAGAGCTTCGGCTTGTATATCTGATAAAAAAAAGTTAGCTGTCAATGAATTCTTTTATCTTCTGATAAAGGAATTCATTTGCTTTTTCGATCTCTTCCTTATTTCCTCGAAATGCCAGAAGTTGCCGTTCGTCGTTGACCATATTCGCATAGTTGAGTGGGCGGGTGACGCTCACGACCTCGATGTTGAACTTCAAGGCCGCATCACGGATGATGCTTCTTGGCGTTCCCGGGGGGATAACTAGATCATATTCTTCGTCTGCCATGTTACTTCCCTATCTTTATGCGTTTTGCCATAATACAATGTCCGCCCCGAACCCCGCCGATCGGGCACTTTGGATGACCGATACTATTCATACATCTTCCCATAAGGGCTGCTCCGCGGGCAAGTCCGTCGTCCACGAAGACCAGGTGATCGACCGGATCGTCGTAGATCCCTCTCTCGGTCACACCTTCAAGAATATACTGGGGTTTGTTTCCGGAGATGATCGCACGGCCGGTGAATCCGATCGAGCTGTTAGGTGGCAGGAAGTTTCTCTTGATACAAAGGTCGATGATCTTGAGTGCGGTGTTTGCACACACTCGGTCGACGACCTCTCTGATGACCTCCTTGTTTTCGTTTTTGGCAAGCTCTTCTCCGATCGCTTCTAACTCTGCTGTCCGATCTCCGTTGACACCAATATCTACCCCGATCAGCACAATGCCTGAATCTTCGGCGACATCAGCACAGACGGGGACCTTGCCGAAATGCGTTCGGTGACGCGGGACCTCGGTGATATCGACGATCTCCATGCAGCGTTCAACATACGGCATCGCTTTTTTGGTGGAACGGTTCGAGGAGGATTTGCATGTTTCTCCATACAGATCAAGTGCCGTACCTTTCTTTTTGTCGACGAGACCGGTCCCGCGAATGATTGCATCTGGTATTGCTCCGGCGAGGCCGCAGAAGTTTCCGATCGTTTTTGCAAATGGGTTCTCGGCTTTTGGATCCACATCACTTGTGATACGTCCGTCAAGCGTGGTGCCAAAGTCCATGGAGATGCAGGGGTTTCTAAAATCAACGGCGGTCCATTTGGCTCCCTCTTTGATACCCGCCATTGCAAGTTCCCCCTCCATTTCGTTTGCGACCATCTCAACGCCGGTCGCTCCTATTGGTGGGGTCACTCCGGCTATTGCCCCGGTAAAGACCAGTCGGTCGGCATATGAGAAGCATCTAAGTTTTTTCGGGAGGCTGTTGATCCCCATTGGGGGGGTCATCTTTCTTGGTGGAACGCCGGCAATAAGACATCCATTGGCAAGTGCCTTGACGAACTCCCCGACCTGATCGGGAGAATCCATTGCGGCAACAACCCCTGTACTTCTGACAACGAAATCGAGTTCGTCCTTGATACTTAGATCAGCATCCCGGTGGGATTTGATCAGTGTGTCTCTGACAAGGTCGGTGATGGATTCCCGTGTGAGTTCTGTTCCGTCGAGGGTGGCTCCAAAGACCGTCTCGTTCGGTTTTGGTTTTCTGACATCCCTGCTCATGGAAACGGTTTTATTGATGACGTAGGACCGTCCAGTTTCAAGGTTTGTGCCTGTAAGAATACATTTTGTTGTGGTATTTCCCATCTCTACGGATGCGACGATAAAATAAGGAGAAGACTTGTATTCTGGTACCTGCATTCCCGCCCCATGACCGGTCGAGGGCGGGGGTACACTCTCGACGATCCAGGGTCTTTTTACAGAGAACCGATCAAAAAAACCTGCCGACATAGTACAGAGAATCTGTAGGCAATGGGGAAATAGGTTTCGTTATTGATTGATGAATAAAAAAAAGTTATTCGAGTTCGTCGAAGACCAGGTCATAGATCCAGTCTTCGAGCATTTTACAGTGTTCGACGGTACATTCCTCTTCACAGGCGACACACGGGACAATAGAGTCTCCAGCCATCAAAAGGCATGGATCGACTGCCTGGGAGGTGTGGACAACGGAGATGAGATAGGTCCGTGTCCCGTCCTTTTTGGTCTCTTCCCGGGTAATGAGCCCTGCATCCTCAAGCTTTTTGAGGATACGCGAACAGGTTCGGCTGTCCATCTCGATAGCTTTCCAAAGGTCACTCTGCACAACACCTTTTGGCTGCTCTTTGAGGTAGGCAAATGTTTTTTCGTCCGCTTCGTTGAGTTCAACTTCTTTGGACATATTTAGTTCAGAGGGGAAATTGTGAGGATGTTGTTTCCGCGGATGACGACCGTGCCGATGTTTCTTCGACCCTTTGCCGATATCTCAACGGTTTCTTCGAGGTGAAGGTTGAGATACTCGTCCATTGCGACAAGTTTTCCCTCGAATTTACATCCCTCATCTTTTATTTCCACTGAAATTTTTGAGTCAACGAGTGAGTTGACTTTTTTTATCGGAAGAAC
>DALTVX010000067.1 GCA_029987395.1 Methanocorpusculum sp.
AGTAGCACTTGCGTATAGTATAAGGCACACGAAGATGATGTGCGAAGCTTCTTTGGAGCGAGGTGGGGTAGTCAGGAAATCCCGGCGGGCTCATAACCCGTAGATCGATGGTTCAAATCCATCCCTCGCTATGTTTTTACTTTTACTTTTTTTCTATAGTTCTATCTCTAAAGCTAAGAGTGTTTTAAAAAAAGAGATGAAAGAATATCAGCTGATCTTTGATAGGACCCAGTCGATCCCTTCAGGTGTTTTGAAGAGAGGGACCTCCTCATCCACAACAGAAACGGTCCGCTCAACAAAAACCTTTTCGTCCTTGATTGGATTATAGCCTTCACGCATCACAGTCTCTCGATAGATGCAGATACCCCGTCTCTCCCACGCAGGGGTAAGGGCGAGATTTACCCCGCGTGAAAATGCAAATTCATGTAAAGCGGTAGCATTCATGCCATCCAGCTGTTTTTGCGCATGTGTCGGAGAAACACCTTCATCCGAAAGAAGTTTCTGCGCATAGCCGTTCATATGATTTCGCCACGCCTCGGCCTGCCGCCAGGACAGATATGCAGGGAAGAGACCCTTCTCCATTGGAATGACACGCGAGTCAAATGCCAGCGGTTCCTCAGCTCCGGCGTATAAAGTAAATGCCGAGGCGGCAAAAGCTGCCGAAACTGAAACGAGTTTTTCCACCCTACAATCAAAAACCGGGGTCGGTACATAAATACTGATCTCGTCAGAAAACGTGTAGGCAAACGATGGTGAAAGACCGCTGTCTGTGATGAGAGCGTAGGCGGTTTTCACCATGGCGTCAGAAAAAACCTTATCGTAGGGTTTTTTGTAACGGTCTTTAGAAAAACGGTGGAAGGATCGGCCGTCAAGCCGCAAAACAAAAGGAACGGTTGTTGAAAGACCGGCAAAAATCTCGCGATCTTTCATAATAAAATATTATTCTCCAAATAATGCTTCGCCGGAGATCTTGAAGGCTCCTGGAATGTGGCGGACAATGATGATATCGCCAACTTCTTTGACGATCCTATAGGGAATGATGACACCCTGATAATTTTTCGTGTCAATAACATCTTTATTTACATTTGCAAGAGCGAGGCCGCTGATTTTTTTATTGGTCACATCTAGGACAACATCCTCCACCTTACCGAGGAATACTGCCTTGTCGGAATAAACACTCATCCCAAAAAGTTCTGATATCTGCCACTTCATAGTATTGAATCATATCTGCTTTCACGTATAAGTATGTTCCTATTTTTGAGGAGCAGTGTAGAGATATATTCAACACATCTAAAAACCAAATATTACAAAATCATGGAACATTTCCGGGTCCGAAACTATACCTCTGCAGATTATCCTACCCTGTGCCTTCTGGATGAGCCTCTCTTCGAAGGCATGGGAGGGTATGTACTTTTTCGTCACATAGAGGAGCTTTTCCCGAGTCTGTTTTTTGTTGCAGAAAATGTAGATACTCACGAGATCGTAGGATACATTCTCGGCGGGATACATTTCGATGATCCAAAATCAGGAAAGCTGATTCGGATCGGCGTGAAACAGAGTTTCCAGAGGATCGAGGTCGGCACTCAACTTATATCCGCCCTCCTTGCTGAAATGCGAAAACGCGGCGTGGAAAAAGTGCATCTCACGGTGGCAGATTCAAACGCCGCGGCGATTTCGTTCTATAAGAAAAACGGATTTGTTATTCGAAATAAAGAGGATAAATATTTTTATCCAGATATCTCCAGACTCATTCTGGAAAAAGAGCTTTAAAATTCCATCAGCGGCAGAAGAGGGTCGATCTCTTCAGACGTTATCACTTTTTTGAGATCACTGGTCCCGGCATATGGCATTCCTGCAACAACCTTCTGTGAAAGTTTTTTAGATACCCCGGGGATCCATTTGAGCGAAGAGGCCGGTAATGAATTTATTTTGATCGGGACTGGAAGTGCTGTTAGGCTTCTTGCGCCATAAGACACAACGGCAGTGTTCAAAAGTGTGCCGACGGGAAGCGGCATTGGGATCCCGACAAGTACCGGATAGGTACCCATCTGACGACCAAATGAAACCGGGCCCGTGATTTCAACGAGAACATTTGAAAGGATAGTGCCGACAGGAAATACCTGTTCGAGCATCGGCACATCAAACGTGCTTCTCACATCGTCCTTAAACAAATGGAACAGTTTGTCATGCATCGTAAGGCAGTTGTTCTCATATGCCCGTGTACCCTCAAACGGCATAAGCTGGCGAATGTTCACTCGCCGCACGAGAAGTCCGGCGGCAAGGATACGATCCAGGAAGGCCTTGTTCAGAGAAAATGTCTCTGCTGTTTCTCCTGCGAGCCCACCAATGAAATTCAGGCCTGGCAAAAGTTCCGGGATGCCGTTACGTCGAACGGCACCGACTTCATTGACGATCTCAACGGCCCGAAAGATCTGGTCTGCAGAACCTTTGAGGTTGTTTGCCTCGATCACCACCGGATCGACCGACTCTACACCAAATGCGGCTATATCGCCTTCAGTGTGCCCTTGTATGATCGCGAGAAGTGCCTCGCGGGACGCTTCTTCATGACGTGCGATCGTTCCCGGATTGATGTTGTCGATGTGCAGCGTCTGGAGATCAGGAGCCACTTCACGAATGCCGGTAAAAAGCGCGTGGAGTTTTTCTGGTTCCGGTTTTGGATACTCAGCACCCGATGTCCCAAAGGTAAGCAGGTTGGGCTGACGTCCAAGTCTGAAATGTCTAGCTCCCACTTCAAAAAGAGCAGCCACCTCAGATCTGATCCCGGCGGTACCGCGCATTTTGGGCATACCATAAAACGGCTCTGTGCAGAACGAACAACCGCCCGTAATGCATCGAAAACATCCCTTTGCGGTCTCAAGTTCGCACATGACATGCGGAAAAAATGGATGCTGACGAATAATATCTGCGCCAAGGACCGCCCATCGGTCATAATCTGGATAAAATAAAATGCCGTTCGGCTCGCCTCCGGAAAGGTATGAGTCTAAGGCGGCGGCAGGTTCACCGTTCAGCATTGCTGTCCAGCCGGAAACGGCCTCTTTCACCGCGCGTGCTCCCCCCTGAGGTGAGTAACCAAATCCGATAGGGCCGCCAAGAAGTGACACCGTTTTTCCACGGAGCGTGAATCCGATCTGCTGAAGTTCACTCAACGTTGCAGGAGTTCCTGATAGATATTTTCCCGGGACCGTAACTCCCGCGATCATTACGACAATAGAAGCCTCGCGAAGTTTTGGAACGCTCAGAGGATCACGTCGAAGTTGATCGATGGTCACATACCGAACAGAGTGGCCATGCTCCTTCAACACTCCGGCGATTGTCCGAATGTACGGAGAGATGTAGGGCGGCACGCCCAAACATGCGGGTTCATCCACATATCCGTCAATTATAACGGCTTCAGACGTCATGACCGACCATTTTGAGAAGTTTTCTGGCGATCATCAATTTTCCATGTTTGATCGGATCAACATTTTTATCGTCAAGATCAAAACCGATCAGGTCCACAGACGCGGCCCCTAATTCGTGGGCAGTGAATACACAACGATCCCCATCGGAAAATCCACCGAAGTTATACACGTTCGCAAGAGGCGTGCTCTGTGTGGTCCCGACGATCGGACCGCGGACCTTTGGGACCCAGGAACGAACCAGCGGGATATTATCCCCATGGGCGTGCAAAACCAGAATGGTCCCAAAATCGTTCATCTCCAGAAAGTCGTCATCCATACCATCCATATCCGAGAGGATGATATCAGGTCTGATACCCTCGGAAAAAAGAACAGAAGCTGCCGCATCCGCTGCGATAATGATTTTTCCGCTGATATCTGTGTTTTTTATATCAGACGAAAGCGAAGGAGCGTTCCCGCAAACTATGCAGTCTTTTCCAGAGATGGTATTTCGCAGAAGTTCGATATCATTTCTCGGCAAAACAACTGAAAGGAGTTTCGCAGAACGCTCATCGTCCTCACGCGAAAATCCAAAGTATGCCAAGATCCGAAGATAAAGGGGTTCCCAGTCTTCAGATCTCATCTCCCTCTCCCTCAGAAATACCAACGAGTTTCATGAAATTGGAGAGAATAGGGTCGATCACCATGGAAAGAAGCTTCTCTTTATCTTTTACCAAGGAAAAGGTGTTCAACGGGATGGAAAGAGCCGCCATTGTTGCATGACCGCCGGCAGATGCATTAGGGATCTTGCCGAATGCCTCCTTCATCACATCACCAACATGCAGCCGGATATCCTTATTTCTGGCAGACAGTGTGATATTTGTATCAGTGATCCCGTAAACCAATGAGGTCGTCACACCTTCAAGCGTCAGAAGCATATCTGCTGCCTGCGGGATAGCATCTCGATTTCTGACATATCCCACATTTGAAAAGAGATAGCCCTGTTTAACTTCGCGATTTACGATCGCATTCCCTAACACATCGATCGTTTCCTGAGATAGGGATGGGGACATAATGATCTCAAGAAGGGCTTGGTCTGCATGCGGAAGAAGAAATGCCGCATTATACAGGTCCTGAGATGAGACATTTCGCTGGAACTCATGGGTATCTGCACGGATACCGTAGTAAAGTGCCGTAGCGACTTTTGTATCGATAGGGAGATACAACTCCTGCAGATACTGTGTGAGAATGGAGGCGGTCGCACCAGCATCCGGTTTTGACTCAAGGAAATCAGGTTTATATTCCCGGACCACACCCTCTGCGCTGTGATGATCGATAATAATATTGATCTTGGTAGACAGCGGCAGATCATTATTCATTCCCGGAGCAACACAGTCCACAAGAGCCAGATAATTACACTCTGCGAGGATCTCTTTTGTGAGATGCTCCATTTTGATATCAAGAAGATTAACGAAGGCACGGTTTTCCTGGTGACCGATGTTTCCCTCATACAGGATCTTTGTTGCAAGTTTGCCCTTCGATGCATCATTTGCGATCACCGACAAAGCCATAGCACTGGAAATCGCATCAGGGTCCGGGTTTTTGTGGGTAATGATACCGAGCGTTCCCGTCCATGAAGAAAGAAGCGTGTGAAGTTTCTGCGCATTTCTTGATGCGATGAGATTGATCATGTGGTTCACTGCAGACTTGGCGACGACCTTTTGTGGATACAAAACGACATCGGCACCATTGTCTGCAAGCTGATCGGTGGAAAAAAGATCAACGGCGCGGGCAATGATATTCGCATTGGGATACGCCTTCCTAGTATTCTGTACTGCAGCTAGGTTTGCTTCTTTGTCTGATGAGAGGATGAAAACTACTTCCGGTTCAGGCAGCTTTGCAAATATTTTTGGATCACTGATGTCCCCTACCGTTGCCTGATGACGATGATCACGGAGATCATCGATACGTTTTTCATCCAAATCAATGATCAGAATATTTTCATTCGATTCACTGAGCTCTTCCAGTACATTATACCCAATACTGCCGCATCCCAATATGAGATATTTGATCTGTTTATATTTATTTTTCAGGGGTACGGCAGGAGTACCTTCAGTCTCAACCATACGTATCTTATTAGTATTATTTGTTTATTAAGGATATGGAGATTGATGGCCATTCAAAGGAGATAAGAAAATCTATAAATATTCCTATGTCATATCTAATTAGGTCAAACGACACAAGAATTGGGCTTATAGCTTAGTCAGGCATAGCGACGGACTCTTAATCCGTAGGTCAGGGGTTCAAATCCCTTTAAGCCCGCTCGTTTTTTAAGAATTTTACATACTACAAATAATATAGTGCCAACGCTTTTCGTTGGTGTATATCTCAGATACCAAAAGGTGCCACGGGATTTAGGTATGATCCAGAAGTTGATTGGCTAAAAAAAGTATAGATGACCCTATTTCTTTTTAGGATCGGTTTTTCTTTTTGACATAGATGGGAGATCCAGCATATATGTACCGGCCTTTCCAACACCAATGATAATATCCTGGGTTTCTGCAAGACGCTCGAGGTTGAGTTCATACGACCCTGTACCAACGATCCTAACACTCTCAACACGCTCTAAAAAATCAGTAGGGCGGGTAGCAGGTCCTTTATGTTTTACCTCAAGAACCTCCTCTTGAGTTTCCTTGGCGATCGTTTCTATCGACTTTTCCTCTATAACATCCGCGTTTTTGACACGGTCACTTACGTAGAGGAATTTTTTTCCGCCGCAACTTGGACATCCGCGAAGGATCTCGACCGATCCATCACGAAACTCGCGTCCACATTTTGTACATTTATGGGGCATAAATCACTGTGCTGCTGAAGCCCATGCAATTAATCTGTCTTTTTCCCGGGAAATCATTTTCAGCTGATCAACCGGACCAATCACCATCAGACGAGGAGCATTGGTCTTTTTTCCGAAAAGTTTCGTAAAAATTCCTTTGTTGCTGCTAAATGAGGGATAGGTCTCGATCTCAATACCGGAAAATCCACCTGGGATAATTTCCATCATCGTTGACTCGAGAAGTTTACCCTGTTCCTCCGGGGTAAGACCTTGCTCAAGAACAACGACACAGCCTTGCCGAACGTCATCCAGAATGAGCCGTACTTTTTCATACGACGTCATCTTGGCAAGACGATCTGCAGACAGCATATCAATTTGAACACCTTGGATCATTTAGCTCACCTGAAAACCTCAGCGATTTTCGCATAAAGTTCTTCCATATTGTTTCCTTCAAGACCTGATATCTGAATGACCGGGTGCTGAGGGAATGCACTTTTGATCCTCTGAGGCATTGCATCAGGCAGATCGATCTTGTTTGCAACGATGAGGACCGGAAGTTTACGGGCCTCGATGATACCGACCATCATGATGTTGACATGCATAAAGGGATCTTGGGTACTGTCGAGAACATAGATCACGCCATCGATATCTTCACGGAGCCAGTGCATTGCCTCGGCAACACCCTCGGTTGCTTCTCGTGCACGGGCAATGGCTTCATCCTGATCCATACCATATTCCATGAACTCGTGATAATCGATCTTTGTTGTGACACCTGGTGTATCAACGATATCTATCATCAACTTGCTACTACCCGAGTTGATCTCAATTCCTTCCTTCCTTCTTGCACGGCGAGTCTCGTGAGGAATTTCACTGACTGGACCAACTGCTTCACCGGTCACATCGCGGACAATACGGTTAGCAAGTGTGGTTTTACCCGCATTTGGCGGACCGTAGATCCCCACCCGCGAGCGTTTTTTGCCAAACAGCCTTCCGAAAAAACTTTTGATACGAGGAAATGCTACCATTAAAACACCTAAATTGGACTATGTAGTATATTCTTATTTAATGAGATATAAACTTCATGCTATTGAACAGAGAAAAAACAGATCGAAAAATCAAGAAAAAATCACGCTCTTTTTCCATATATCGACCCAGTCTGCAAAATATCTTTAGCATTATTATCTTATTTCAAAAATAATTATTAAAAATAGATAAATACGCTCATAATATCTATAAATTATTATGCGATAGAGAATAATACTCAAATCATAAGCCTATTAAGCCATGAAAGAGCATTAACCATTATACCACCTTAGTGTTGGTAAAAACATGACAATACCAGCAAAACAACCCAAAGGAAAAAAGAACAGTGTTCTTGACATCGCAAGCCTAGATGTCATCTCGGTCCCCCCAACTATGAGTATTATCGAAGGGATCCAGATGATGACCAGGCACAACTTCCGTCGCCTGCCGATCACGGATCCCGGAACCAAGAAACTCATTGGGATTGTTACGATCACTGATGTGATAGACATGATGGGAGGAGGCAGCAGATACAACCTTATTGCAAAAAAACATAAGGGAAATCTGCTCGCTGCCCTAAATGAAAGCCTGCGGGAGATAGCCACAGAAAATGTGAACGGTCTTTCGCCTTCAACAACCGTTAAAGAAGCGGCAAATATCCTTCTGGAAACAGGACACGGAGGATTTCCGATCCTGAACGCCGACACTACCCTCGCAGGAATTGTCACCGAGTATGATCTGATGAGAATGCTTGCCAGTGAGAAATCAGAACTGGTGGTCGAAGAGATCATGACCCCATGTCCAAAGAAGGTCACACCTGACATGCCCCTCATTCACGTAACAAAACAGATAGTGAATGACGGATATCGCCGTCTTCCCGTGGTAAAAGACGGAATCCTACTAGGAATGATCACCGGTACCGATATCATGAGGTATATTGGAAACGGCAAGGTGTTTTCCAAAATGCAGAATGGAACCGTGGATGAGGTTTTGAGCCTGCCCGTTAGGGACGTCATGACGGCTGGAGACATAAGAACGGTGTCCACCGAAATGTCGATCAACGCAGTAGCTCAAGAGATGCTGACCCGTGGGATCGGAGCATTCCCGGTAATGGACGGCGGACATCTCAGCGGGATCGTCACTGAATTTGATCTGGTCAAAGCTCTCACAGGAAAGATTTGAACATTTCACCATGTGGCGCCTGAAAATATATGCAGGCGATCCATCTGGTGAGGACAGGAAAACATCCTTTGCAGGTGTTCGACTGCAAAGAAAAAGATGTTTTTCGCCACACAATTGAATAAACTCTCCAAAGAGGAGGAAGCAAATATGAAGCAGAAACTAACCGTAAAAGACGTAATGTCCAAGCCCGTTTCAATTGCAAAATCTGCACTGATCCCGGAAGCTCTTTCGAAAATGCTTAACGAAGGTATCGACCCTATCGTTGTAACGAACGACCGTGTGGTCGTTGGAACAGCATCCAGGAGAACCATCGCAGAAAAAATGGGAAGCAAAAAAACCGGAAATATTCCGGCATCCCAGATTCGTGTTGCAAGCGTAACAAGAGACGACTTTACCTCGGTTTATCAGGACCAGGATGCGGAACTACTTGTCCCGCTCCTTCAAAGATACAAGATCGTCGTTGTCTGGGATGAAGAACACCGGCTGATCGGACAGGTCACGAAAGGCGACCTGTTAAAACATATGGCCCCCGATGGACCCCTTGAATCACTGCTCGAGATCGCCCCCAGGATCACGCCGGATGACAGACTTGTGCAGCTTCACCGCAGAATGGCAAACAACGGAGCGACCCGATTCATTGTGATGGACGGAAACAAGTCTGTCGGCATTGTCACGGAAACCGATATTGCGAAAATGCTCGTCAAACTGAAAAGCGAGATCGACAAACACTTTGAAAACGCGCTTAGAAACGTAACTGCAGGTGACATCATGTCGACCCCGCTTGTTACTATGCAGTCAGACACGCCAATCGCCAAAATAATAAGCACGATGCTTGCAAAAAATATCAGCACCATCCCGATCGCAGAAGGCGAAAAGGTCATAGGGCTCATCACCAGAAAAGCTCTGGTAAATGCTCTCTGATATAATCCCCTTTTTTTAATAGTAACTATCTAACTACCAGGATCTGCCGTCGATCCGTTTTGTACTCTCGACAGGTGAAAGTTTTCTCACCATCACCTCAGATCTGTGTACCTTTGTGTAAAAAGTATCGCCACCAGGGATGAAGGCGAATGCATCATTATCCTCCACACAACGAAGGCCTGAACGCGGTTCGCGGGGAAGGACCAGAAGAAACTCGACAGGGTCGCCATAGAGAGTGGATAAAAGTGCTTTTTTTGCAGCGATCTCGGTCAAAAATCCCTTGGTCCCCGTGGAACCGGTGATCACCTCGCCAAAGACCCGGACCCCGTCACTCGTCTTGATCAAAAGATCCATCTCGGCTGCAACGCGCCCCTTTACTTTGAACCTGATCTCACCGTCCCGGGAGTACCAAAGTCCATCCGGCGCATATTTGTCATAGGGGATGTAGACCGAGTCTGCAAGTTTTGCGGCGATCGAAACAACACAGGATGCGTTTTCTGATGCAGTTAAAAGAAGTTCATAGGACAGAGATTCAAAAAAAGCCCCGGTCGCAGAAGAGTGGAGGGGATGTGCCTCCTCATAAAGAACCGCACGGATCGATTTTGGCAGATGGTGGATAGCACGACGAATGTGCGAAAGGGTCACCTCTTCGTGGGAAAGAAGCTCGGCGACCTCAAACGATGACATCAGCGGTGAGTAAAGTAGGCGGTCACTTTTCCATCCTGGACCGCATCTATCTTTGAAAACCCGATCCGCTCGAACTGAACGATCCGACCGGCATATCCTAAAACGACCGGTTCACAATACCCTTCTAAGATGCCTTCTGGCATGAGAAGTGAGCAAGGGGTCGCCATTTCAACAGGGAGCCACTGAACGATAGCGGCTTTTGCCAAGCGTGCATCGGCAAGAGACTCGCCGGCATACTCAGCTGAACATGGACCCGTGATCTTGATGTTGAACAGATCCTTGAGCCGGAGCATCCCGCCTTTTTCCATCTCGCTTCGACACAAAAGAACGCGGCCCGTGAAGGGAAGAACACGTTCTCCGCGTTCTGGGTGATTTGGATACACTGGAGCATGTGCCTCCATATGCGGAGCGCCGGTGATCTCCACCTCGACGGGATCTGGAACGAAGAAATATCGATCTGCTCCCGCATCGATGACCGCTTTATTCTGGGCAAACAGATTCTCCCAGGAAAAGGAGATGTCCGTATCGCCCATCCCGATATCGACCGTGGCAGCGCGAACTGCTTCCGGCTGGATACCGCGACGTGCGAGGGCACGGAGAGTCCCTAGATGGATGTCATCCCATCCGGTGTAAAGACCCTCATTGATCCCTTTACGCATACCGGATGTGGACAACTCCAGTCCGGCGATGGACATTCTACCATAATGATAGAAGTAGGGCATCTTCCAGCCGAAGTAGTTGTAGATGTACTCCTGTCGGCGGGTATTGGCGATATGATCCTTTCCACGGATCACATGGGTCATGCCAAGAAGATGATCGTCGATTGCTACCGAGAAGTTCATCAGAGGGTAGACAAAGACGCCCGGTTTTCTTGGATGAGGGGTGCTGGTCAAAACACGCATCGCGGCAAAATCACGAACTGCCGGATCTGGGTGGGATATGTCGGTTTTTACGCGAAGGGTGATCTCTCCTTCGGCATATTTTCCGGCAAGCATGTCATCGAACCGTTTCAGGCTCTCTTCAATAGAGATATCACGGCAGGGACAGGGGATCTTTTTGAGCTTTTTCTCCCGGAACTCATTGTTGTCGCAGGTACACATGTATGCCCCGCCAAGTTCGAGAAGTTCCCGGGCATATGCATAATAAATATCGAAACGGTCCGACTGATAGACCACATCGGTGATCCCGATACCAAGCCAGGCAAGATCCTCGGTGACCATCTCATACGCTGCAGGATCGACACGTTTTGGATCGGTATCCTCGACACGGTAATAGAATTTGCCGCCGTATTTTTTTACGTAATAGTCATTCAGTACCGAAGCGCGGGCGTGTCCAAGATGAAGAGGGCCCGACGGGTTAGGCGCAAACCGCATGACCACACCCGAATCTGCATGCGGGAGGTCGGGAAGTTCATGACTCCTCTCCTTTTTCTCATGCATCTTTTCTATTGCACCGGGACTTAGAGAAATCAATTTCTGTTCCCGCTCTTCGATCGAAAGAGCAGCCACTTCGGCGAGGATCTCTGGAAGAAGGGCACTGATCTCTTGTGCTTTTGCACGAAGTTCAGGGTGGGCACCCATAACACTGCCAAGAATTGCCCCGGCCCGGGGAACGGTCTTGTGTTTTACCGCGTTTCCCAGTGCCAGGACATATATATCATTTCGAATATCTGCGTCTGCCATATTGAGTAGATATTATTAGCCGGACGGAGTGTTTATACTTGCGGCTTTTTTATTTCATCGAAAAAAGGATTCACTAACAAGGTCGAACCGAGCAAAATTCCCGTTCCAAAACCGCGAGCTCTTGACGTGTATTGATGTTGAACGCTAAGCCCGGTTCATCCAGCAAAAGACACAGCTCATCCTGCACCTCGGCAACAAGACTCCCCATAAAAATATTTACCGCACACGGCGTTGCCGGCACGCCGTTTATCAGCTCACGATATCGCGGCTGCATCCCATACTTTTCACAGTGAGTGAGCGGCACCCAGGTCGAGCAGGCAGGTTTTCCTGATGCATGATAGGAGTCGAGGATATGCAGGATCATATCAGACGTGAGGCAGGGGATATCGGCTGCAGAGGTGAAAATCGGCCCGCTCTCACCCGATATCTCGACGGCTTCACAGAGATCTTCGATGTATCCGATCCCTTGCGTATCGATAAACTCGACATTGTTTGCACGACACCAGTTTCGCGTGAACGGTGTTTTGTACGAAGTGACAATGATCGGTTCACACCCGGCCTCGACAAACGAATCGATGACCCAGGAGATCATCGGTCGATCATGGACCATGACCAGAGCTTTTTCTCCAAGTTTGAGTCGCGAACCCTCACCTCCGGCAAGGATCAGCGCAAGCATGCAGAGAGAGCCTCCACCACGCGGAGATTTTTGTCACGTGTCTCGACCGAGATCCGGATCGAGTCAGGAAGGCCAAAAGATGCGCAATCCCGGACCAGGATGCCGTACTTGAGCATCGACTCGGTGAACTCGGATGCATTTCTCCCAAGATGCACTAATATATAGTTCACCGAACTTTCTGCAAATGACAGACCAAGCTCGGTGAGACGGGCAAAGTACCACTCACGTTCCTTCGTGATCTTTTCCGCAGAAATGACAAGCTCGTCATAATGGTCAAGAGCCGACATGGTGAATGCTTCCGCAAATGCATTCACGGTCCAAGGGGTTCGTACCGTCTCGATTTTTTTGATCAGATCCTCTGGTCCAAATCCAAATCCAAATCTGATCCCAGGGACCGAGAAGCATTTGGTGATCGAGCGCATCACAAAAAGTTCGTCTGATCTGATATCCGAGATCGACTCATCGCGAACGGCAAGTTCCATAAATGCCTCATCCACAAAAAGCCGGCCGCCCTTTTTTTTGCAGTCGTCGAGAAGAGACAACATTTCATTGCGCGGTGTCAAAATGCCGGTCGGGTTATTTGGGTTACACATGAATCGAACATCAGCATCGATCCCAGAAACAATATGTGCGCCGGCAAGTTGAGCAGAAAGACCATACTCACCAAATGTGGGCTGATCGATCCGGACCGTGTCCTTCGAAGAAAGAACAACACTACAATAGACTCGGATCAGTTCTGCCGATCCATTCCCAACACATATCTCCTCAGGATCCCGGGAAAAAACGCGGCCAATTTTCTCTTTTAATGCAGTATACGCATCATCCGGATACACGCAGAGATCAACAGCCCCAAAATCGCAAGGCACATGAGGTAAAAAAGGGTTCATACTTGCGCTCACTTCAAGAAGATCAGAACCGTATTTTTGCCTTAGAGCGAGAATGCGCCCACCATGCACCGCTTTTTGTGGAAAATCTTTCTGCATTTTATAGTATAAACTTGGTCTCTATCCGCATAAATAAACAACAGATAGAAAAAAATCTTGTGTTAAAACAGAGATGCCTCAAGATAATTATATATACTCTAACATCAAATTAGAATTTGTCCAAAATCGGACGTCAGCCTAAAGTCTAACAGATGTCAGACAATTGGCAGACAGTTGACTGACAGATGTCAGATTGGAGCTTTGATGGAACGTATCACCATTCGCCTACCCCCGCAGCAAATCGAACTACTTGGATTACTTGTCGAGACCGGCGAGTTTCCAACCGTTTCAGAAGCAGTACGATACGCAGTGCGGGATTTTCTATCTCAAAGAGGAGACAGGATAATGCGTGACAGTGATCAAGTAACATCATTTGACGGACGAATGTAACAATTTATTTATTGGGGTGTTTACAAAATGCAGAGTATTATTAATGAAGCACTGAAAAACTCAGAGCTCGAAAAAGGAATCAAAACGACATCGATCGTCGATGACGATGACATGCTTGGGCAGCCAAGAATTGTAATTGTTGGATGTGGCGGAGCCGGAAACAACACGATCAACAGACTTCACAACATGAAGGTCGCAGGATCGGAAACTATCGCGATCAACACCGACAAGCAGCACTTGGACATGATCCAGGCAGACAAGCGTGTTTTGATCGGAAAATCCCTGACCAGAGGTCTTGGAGCAGGAGGATTTCCCGATGTTGGACGCCGCGCCGCAGAGATGGCCCGACCCACCCTTGAAGAGATCCTTAAAGACGCAGACCTTGTCTTCGTCACAGCAGGTATGGGTGGAGGAACCGGAACCGGATCTGCCCCCGTTGTTGCACAAATCGCAAAAGAACAGGGCGCCATCGTTATCGCGATGGTAAGTTACCCATTCCAGGTCGAAAGAGCGAGAATGTTGAAGGCAGAAGAGGGACTTGAAGCCATGCGCCAGGCCGCAGACTCAGTCATTGTTCTTGACAACAACAGACTCAAAAACTTCGTACCAAACCTTCCACTCGGCCAGGCATTCTCGGTCATGGACCAGCTCATCGCAGAAACCGTAAAAGGTATCTCTGAGACAATCACCGAACCTTCTCTGATCAACATCGACTACGCAGATGTTCGCGCCATCATGAGCAAAGGCGGACTTGCAGTCATGCTCGTCGGCGAATCAAAACAGCAGAACAAGGCTGAGTCCGTTATCCGTGACTGTCTTGCCCACCCGCTTCTTGATATCGACTTCCGCGGAGCAACCGGCGGCCTGATCCACATCACCGGTGGACCTGACCTTACCCTTCACGACGCAGAAGAGATCGCAACCCAGCTCACCTATGAACTTGACCCCCATGCAGACGTTATCTGGGGAGCACGAGTACGAAAAGACTTCGAAGGAAAAGTTTCCGTTATGGCTATCATGACTGGTATCCAGTGCCCACAGATCCTTGGCGGTCACTCGGTCAACACCTTCCAGTCAAACAACAACAACAATTCAAGCGCCTCACCACGCAGCCCATCCGCATCTACCATGAATTGTCAGCAAAACACTGCAACTGCCCGAAGCGGTTCCTCGTTTGACTGGATCCAGTAAAAAGATAAAACACAGCAAAACCACGTTTCACACACACCACACTCACAAAATTTCGGATGATCGAGGACACTACCTCCATACCAAAGTCACCCTATATACGAATATTCGGGCAGATGCTTTTTATCTGCCCCTAAACACCCAACTCATAGGTCTATGGGTTGAGGTGAAATGACTGTTTTTTCGCCATTATTCTACGATACCTTTATTCATGTATACCTCTATTTATTATAGGAAAGTCGTATATCTGCGGAGTCGGAAGAGTCCAACGTGTCGGCGGTCAGTACTGGAGATCGAATACTATCATTGAAATTTTGCACTTGTTTTTACGTAATTTTTCATGCAGTTTTGAATTTTTCCAGCGCGGGCGCCACATCGGACCCATCTCTCTTACGGAACGGCTGTCAGGATAGGTAAGAACGTTGACCGAAGATCTTGTCGATAAAAGAAAATTGCTCCTTGAAGAGTCCGAAGAACACAAAGCAAAGCGTAACGAATTAAACTCCCAGGCAAGCCTTTTTGCCCGTGAGAGAAATGAGTTAAACAATGCAACCCGCC
>DALTVX010000068.1 GCA_029987395.1 Methanocorpusculum sp.
CGGGATAGATACCTGGATCTGTCTTTGTGGTTGCATGAGGATATCAACAACACTCTGCTCCAGCTTGAGGATCTTTGCACAATCCATAAGCTGATGTTGGGCCATTTCAAACGCGTTTACCTTCGACATAATGTGTTTCCTACCAATCGCACGGAACTATAGAAGTTCACCTGCATAATGATGATTAATGTTGGAATTGCTCCGTATAAAACGTATCGTGGTATTTTTGATTCAGACCAGAATTATCGGCCGATTTCTAAAAATATTCTATAATTACCGGAATTTATATTTCAGGCTTTGTGCGTCGTATTTTATGTCATGTGTTAGCATGGTACTATGAAAAGAAACCTGAAATTCAAGCATACAAAAGAAAACCGCGCGGAAAAAAGAGATTATGAATATTTATACCAGCGTCCATCCGCGTCAAATGATCCCTGCTGCTCCTCAGCTTTTGGCTCTGCTTCAAGTTTGAGAAGGTTTCGTTTAAAGAAGCACGCCTTGTATGAAACCACGATCGGGATAAATATACTAGCGCAAACTGCGAGGGCAAGAAAACCTGATGAAAGAATCTCCGGAGCCATAAACAATGCTATGAGTTCGTTTTGCGAAAGTGCCAGGATCTCTCCTTGGGTCATCTGAGAGATCGGAAGAAGTGCATCAACCGCAAGGAGCGACCACATTGCAGAAAAGATGAACGATGCCGCAAAGAAAAGCGCTATATTGAAGAGATAAAATGCCGTGATATGGAAAGACCCCGTGGTCACTTTGACAACACTGTCCTTCAATGCCCGAAATGCCGGAAAGTTGTTGACCATCGCGGTTATATCTGCAAAGTAGAAGAAAAACACCAGCGGGATGACCAGAAATATACTGAAATAAAGGGCTACATCAACGGAAAGGCCGACCATCAGCAGGATATACGTCAGCGTATTCGAAAGCAAAAACCCGAGCATGATTATCACGAGATTTGGGATCAGGCATCTGAAGTATCCGTATGCCGCATATTTTCGAAAATCGGCGGAGCTCGATTTATCCCCTACGATGACCCCGTAGGTCCCTGCAAGAAATGCCGGGAAGATCACCAGAAGGCCGATGCCTATCGGCAATGCTACACTCGAGCCAAAAAGCGTGTACATATAATAGATAAACAATATGGCAAATGCGGCAAACATTCCTGGCATCCAGACAAGCGGTTTTTTTATGAGAAGGCTCACTGCCTCGGATAATGATTTGAGCGCCATGTTAACGATCCCTCGGCATTGCTACAAATTCACGGACCTGCAGATCAAAAAAGCCTGCCGTGTGAGCTGGTCGAATCACAAGAACCGTGTCCGACCCCTCATTCGTTCCTCCAACTGAAATTACTTCGTCAGGAATCGAGATCGCGCCTTGATCTGCGGCAATGAGCACACATTCCACGGCGACCTTCATCCCTATCCCGACCGTTCGGCGGAATGCTTCTGCGATTACCTCGGTCCTGCTGCTCCCCCCAAGTCTTGGATTATTGGAGATAGCCCGTTCCAGTCCGGAAAGTGCATGGGTGCCGCAGATGATTTTTACTCCGGCGGCTCTCAGCTCCTCTGCGAGATCGGCGTCAAATTCCCAGACACCGGGTTGAGAAAATCCGAACGCGTGGGAAACGATCACGAGGTGAAGGCCTGTTCCTTTCATCGCATCGAAAAAGATCTTCGCGGTATATCCACCGGAACTTGCGACAATAATTGTCGTAAGCCCGAGTTCCTTAGCACGCTTTACAGCGATCTCTGCACACTCCGGGGTATTTTTTCTTCCGGGTTCGTTAAAGTACGTGATGGTTTTCTCGATATTCATGTCTTCATTCTCGTTTTACTGAAAAATTGGTGAAATCGGTCAGAACATATGGAGTGCATTTCAAGTCACGGATGATTGCACGCGGACAGGTGTATGTCATGGCGAGGAATTTTTCTATGATAACATCCTCACCGGTAACGAGCGCCCGAACCCTGCCGTCGGATAGATTCTCCACTTCGCCGCACAAACCCAAGTTTGCTCCTGCGTTTCTTACACAGGCACGAAAGCCGACCTTTTGTACTCTTCCAGAGAAGATGATCTCCATTGTCTGTTTCATGAACGTCTGACCAGGTTGTTACCTTTAATTTGTCATTAGATGTTTAATAACTAGTTTGTGTAATAAAAACCCTCTTCATCTAAAAGCACAAACCTTACTAGTCAATCATGCTCGATATCAAATTCGTCAGAGCCCACTCGGAAGTGATTTTGGCAGACCTGAAAAAACGCCAGGATGCCGAGAAGCTTCTCTGGGTCGATACGGTTCTGGAACAGGATAAACTCTTTCGCGAGCTCACCGTCAAAAACAATGAACTTCGTGCAAGAAGAAATCAGATCGCTAAAGAGATCAACACCGCCAAAAAAGAGGGAAAGGATCCCTCTCCCCTTTTTGCCGAAGCAAAGGCACTTCCGGGACTGATCAAGGATAACGACGATATCATAGAAAAGGCGACGGAACAGGTGAAATATTACCTGATGCGCCTGCCAAATATCCTGCACGAAAGTGTTCCATACGGCAAAGATGATACGGAAAACGTTGTCATAAAAACGGTCGGCACACCAAGGACCCTGGACTTTGAGCTTAAAAATCATGGAGAACTTGCGGCTGAAAATGGCTGGGCGGACTTTGACCGTGCCACCAAGACGAGCGGCGCTGGGTTTTATTTCCTCAAAGGGAACCTCGCTCTCCTTGATCTTGCTTTGCAGAGATTTGCGCTCGATTCGATCATCGCGAAAGGATACACGCCGATCATCCCCCCATACATGATGAACCGAAAATCCTATGAGGAGGTCACCGATCTGGCAGATTTCGAGAAGGTCATGTACAAGATCGAGGGTGATGATGCTTATCTCATCGCCACCGCTGAACACCCCATGGCTGCCATGTATCAGGACGAGATCTTCGAAGAAAAAGATCTCCCGCTTAAAATGGTGGGTATCTCGCCGTGTTTCCGGCGTGAGATCGGGGCTCACGGCCTTGATTCACGCGGACTTTTCCGCGTTCACCAGTTTACCAAGATCGAGCAGTTCATCTATTGTATGCCAGAAAACTCCTGGGAGATGCATGAGGAGCTTCTCGCAAACTCCGAGGAGTTGTTCACGAAACTCGGTTTGCCCTACAGGGTCGTGAACATCTGTACCGGCGATATCGGGACCGTTGCCGCGAAGAAATACGATATGGAGGCATGGATGCCGCGGGACGATGCATACCGCGAGGTCGTCTCCTGCTCGAACTGCACCGCATATCAATCGGTCCGGTTGAATATTCGTGTCCGTGATGCACATGAGTTCGAATCCAAACAATCTCTCCACACGCTTAATTCAACCGCGGTCGCTACGTCACGGGCTCTGCGCTGTATTCTCGAAAATTATCAGACCGAAGACGGACGTGTTGAGATACCCAAAGTCCTCCAGCCGTATATGAACGGACTGGAGTATCTCTAACCTTTTTTTGCTCATTTTTCCTCCTCCAAACAGACAACCTACACGCCTTTAAATAAGAGCCGCGCCCTATATCTGTCTATGATTAATGTAGGTGTACTAGGCGCGACCGGCGCAGTTGGTCAGCGGTTTGTACAGTTGCTTGCAGATCACCCATGGTTCAACCTGAAAACTTTGACCGCGTCCGAACGGTCAGCAGGAAAAACCTATGGCTCGGTGGTAAACTGGCGGCTCGACTCACCCTTCCCGGACTCTTGTGCAGATCTTATCATTGCCCCCACCACCGTGGATGCGGTAAAAGATTGTGATCTGGTCTTCTCTGCTTTGCCCGCAGAAATTGCAACCAAGCTCGAGGTCGACATAGCGGCCGCGGGAGTGGGTGTATGCAGTAACGCAAGTTCCCACAGAATGGAGAATGATGTTCCTCTCATGATCGCGGAGGTCAACCCTGACCACGCGGTCCTGATCGACGCCCAGCGGAAAAAAGGACGGGACGGATTCATCGTCACAAACCCGAACTGCTCGACCATCATGCTTGCAACTGCCCTGGCTCCCCTTCGGAAATTTTCGTTTTCGAACATCAACGTCGCCACCTTACAGGCGATATCAGGAGCAGGTTTTGAGGGCGTATCTGCCTTCAGCATCTATGATAATGTTATCCCCTACATAGGCGGCGAAGAGGAAAAAATCGCCCGTGAGGCAAACAAGATCCTTGGTACTCTCGAAAATGGAAAAATAACCGGTGCTCCTTTCTCGGTCTCCGCATCCTGTAATCGTGTGCCTGTCATCGACGGACACACGCTCAACATCTGGATCGACGTCAAGGAGTCCCCTGCCGAGGTCATCGACGCATTCAAAACCTGGACACCTCCCTTCTCAGGTCTGCCCACCCAACCTGACCACACCGTCCTCTACCTTGATCAGGAAAACCGTCCGCAGCCCAGGCTTGACAGAAACCGCGGGAATGCCATGACGGTTTCGATCGGCAGAGTTCGGGAAGGCATCCGATTCACCGCGATGGGTCATAACACCATCCGCGGTGCCGCAGGCGCTTCCGTCTTAAATGCAGAACTTCTGCATACGATGAAATATATCTAACAATCCCCTATATACTAGACAAATGGATGAAAACACGGTATTGATCGGCACTAAACCTTTGATGAATTATGTACTTGCCGTAGTTACCCAGTTCAACAACGGTAATTCAGAGGTCGTGATCAAAGCACGAGGAAAAGCCATTACACGGGCAGTCGATACTGCGGAGGTATCGACCCGCCAGTTCCTCACCGGTGTTGTTAAAAAAAGTATTTCCATATCAACTGACTCGGTAGAGATGGATGACGGACCGACCAACGTCTCCTCTATCGAGATCGTTTTACAAAAGCCGTAATACCTCATGGTCCCGCTCGCCGTCTGGATCCTTGCAGTTGTATTCTGCCTGATCGTTATTCGGCGTATCGGGAAGGTCCGCCTCCCAATATGGGGGATCATGACGGGTGGTGCTTTTGTCGCCCTCCTTTTTGGCACGATATCGATCCCGGATGCGTTTTTTTCGATCAATTTTGATGTGATCCTCTTTTTGCTCGGGATGTTTGTTTTGGGCGAAGCTCTGGAAAGGTCTGGTTTTCTTCAGCTGGTTTCACTAAAAGGGTTTGCCCGTGCACAGACAAAAAAGGCCGTGTTGTTTTCGTTCATCCTGCTGATGGCGGCATTCTCCGCCCTTCTCATGAACGATACGGTCGCAATAATAGGAACCACGGTCGCGCTTTTTTGTGCGGCACGATACACGATCCCAGTCAAAACGATGCTGTTTGCTTTGTGTTTTTCGGTGACGTTTGGAAGCAGCATGACCCCTATTGGAAACCCGCAGAATTTGCTTATCGCCACGTCGAGCGGGATGCCGTTTGCTTTTTCTGAGTTCGCTATGTATCTTCTGATCCCGTCGATCATCTGCTTGTATATTTTGTACCGGATCCTTCTCTTCACGATCCCCGATCCAAATGCACTGGTGGTGCAGGAGTCAGAGCCTACGCTCTACGACGAGAAACTGGCTCTCTGGTCAAAAATTTCGCTCGGGCTCGTTTTTCTTGCGATAGCTCTTCGGATCCTGCTGTCGTTTGTCGGGTTCGAGATACCGTATGTTTTCATCGCGGGAGTGGCGGCGGTACCACTTCTGCTTTTTTCAAAGAGGCGGATTGAACTTCTTCGCGGTGTGGACTGGTCGACACTTTTGTTCTTTGTGTCGATGTTTGTCCTGATGGGGGCGGTCTGGAACTCTGGGTTTATCCAAACCATCATTCCCTCCTCTGAACTGACCTCGATCCCGGCCCTTTTTGTTTCGACGGTGATCGTGTCCCAGTTTATCTCGAATGTGCCGTTTGTGGCACTGATCCTCCCGGTCCTTTCTGGCTCAGGTATTCCTTTGTATATGGCGCTTGTCGCCGGATGTACGGCGGCGGGGTCCCTTACGATCATCGGTGCTGCCTCAAGTGTGATCATTCTTCAGCATGCGGAGAAGAGGGGAGAGACGTTTTCATTCATGCAGTTTTTTAAAATAGGACTGCCGATGACATTGATCGCGGGAGTGGTGTATATCGCGTGGATAATGGCGATCGGGTTTTTGTTTGCGTGAAAAAAAGGTAACGTACTCTTAGGTTGTATTTTGATTTCGTGTATTGTTGGGTGTAGATGTATGAGAAAAAGCCAACCGCGAACCGCAAAGCTTCGCTTTGCTCTCAGCTTCGGGCTTTCAGCCCTCGCTTGAATCGCACCCTCTCTTGAAAAATGCTGAGAGAAAAACCCGCGTGCGGGTTTTTCTGTTGTTTCATTATTTTTTCGATTAGACAAAAAGAAAAGTAAATTGAGAGAAAAACCGGCACGCCGGTTTTTCCGGTAGCATTTGTCCAAGAGCCTTTGGCTCTTGAGACGTCTCACGAGCTTTCAGCTCGTGGACTTTTCCAGACGGCGTGCGATTCTGCGTAGGCGAAGCCCAAACGGGCAAAGCCCGTTTGAGGCGGCACGCAAACCTTTGGTTTGCACGCATAAGCCGGAGCAGAGCACGACGGCGCGAGAAAAATGCGATTCAAGCGAGGGCTGAAAGCCCGAAGCGGAGAGCCAGCCGAAGGTTGGCGAACGCGTTAATTCGCGGAGGCGTGCAAGCCAAAGGCTTGCGTGCCGCCTCAAACGGACTTTGTCCGTTTGGGCTTCGCCTACGCAGGAATCGTACGCCGCCTGGAAAAATGCTGTCGGAAAAACCGGCGTGCCGGTTTTTCTGTCTTTTATAAAATCTACTAAACACCTTTTTTGAATGAGATTTATACTGTTTTCATATCTGAATAGATGCCGGGGTTAAACATTTTTATTTTCCATTTCTATTATGTATTTTGGGGAGTAATAAAAAAATCATCTGGTGAATATGACTAAAACTATTTTCGAAACGAATCCTAAAAACCCCCCTCTTCGTTGGCTAATGGATCACTAATACATCACATCAGGGATGTATATTTTACTTGTTTGTGTAATTCTTCTTCTGTGCCAAATCGTTTATGAAAACATCGGTAGTATATCTTCTCTGACGATGGAGGAGTTTGGATCAATAATTACACTGAATACCCCTTCCATTACGCATTTAGCCGTATTTTCCACATCCTACTTCCATATCTACATGAGTCATTTACTGACGAATGTAGGTATCTATGCCATTTTAGCGATGTTCTTGATACAGGTAGCTCTGTTTATTGGGCTTCTCGTATATAGGTATCTCGTAAAACCAGAAATGAAAAAACTCGGATTCGCCGCCCCTCTGTTTGCAATCGCATGGTCTTTTCATTTTTTGTTGGCATTGTGGGGTATTGATACCTATATTCTGTATGACGATTTTGTCAGCACGTATGTGGGGAACCCGAACAATTTCTTTGGTCATTTGAGCGGGTTTATCTCCGGGGTTATTTTGGCTCTGCTGCTGGAAAAATTATCTGATAGGGTTGATGATGTCAGTTGTGAGGAATAAGGTATCTGTCTGACCGCGGGGGGATCATATTTTTCTGAGAGGGATAGTTTTATTTTCAGATCTTAACCAATCAGGCTGAACATAATCCTCTATATTTAATGGATCTCCAAAACCTGACAGGTGAAGTGCATATTCTCCTGACGGAGTTATTTTATACCGAGTTCCACTTTCACTAGGATTATTTCGTTCTGCATAATTTTTCACAATGAGTTTTTTCATAATGGAACCATTCAATTTCATTAATACTTTGCTCTGAATTTTTCTGCGATTGGTCTTCTCTTCTTCAGTCAATTCGCTTGTGTCAACCCCACGAAATACAGGTAATTCTTCATAAGTAGGAAAATTGTGACAAAGCGTATCCGAGAGTTCCTTTGTAGTTGCCCATGAATATTTACTTTGACTTTTTCTATACAGTAGTTCAAGAATACAAAGTTCGGTCTCGTTTGGTATCTCAAAACGATAATTCATAAATTTTTCAACAGAAACACCAGATGAACATATACTTACCCCATGTTCCATCCGTTCTGTTTTATTTTCCGAGAAATCATTGGAATGAACATAATATACTGTTATATTATGTGCCATTCCTGCGATGGAAGCGGCAACTGAAGCAAAACGTCCGGATGCTGACATATTCATCAAAATTATGCTTTCTCTTTCTTTTTCCATAATTATTAGTTTAGATAATGTATTGATTAGTGTAGTCAGATTGAAGGTATTTGTGTGGATTATTTTTACAGTAAGACTCTTTTTCAACAAATCATTAACAACCAAATCGGTAAATCTTTCCTGATCTAATTGCATCTTATTTTTATCCTCGAATTTATTTGGAGATCCGTTGTCTACTACTAGATAGATAAGGTCTGAGGTTACCTCGTTAAAAGGAACAACCGCCCGTTCTCTTTCATGCCCGAGTGGAATGATATGAACCGTTTTCCCCAAATTATTATTCATAGTTTATGGTTACTGTGTAAGATGAAAAAGTTATGCTAAAATTTCAAAAACACTAAAATTTATTTTTTGCTAATTTTGCTCTTTTAGTAAATTATAGTATATTTTACGCCAATATTATAAGTAAGGAAACGGCCTACTTTGGAATCGACTCGTCATAGACACCTCAATCCAATATGAATAGTCATAAACAGAAATGTTCACTGGGGGACCCATTTCCCAAAACTCCGCACAAACATGGAAAGGACAGGTGATAAATTATTGCAATCACGTGATACCGGAAATTAAGTTCTCCGCGATGGAAACAAAATAGTTTATCGAGGGATTACGGATGATTACGATCGGCGTATTTTCAAGCATGAGAGGGATGGTAAAAATATTTCTGCTCAGCATGTTCAGCAAAGCGTATTCGTACTTCTGCTTTACAGGATGAGGTCGATGATCTCGAGAGATACAGGCATAATCAGGGTAAACTTCCAAAGTACAACGATAAACTCTAAGCAACGATAGAAGAACAAGGGGTTCATACTTGAATCTCTTTATCTGGGAAAATATGAATGATGGAAATACTTGAAACATTATTAATTTCAGCACTACCAGCCTTAATTGCGGGTATTGTATCATATATTGTATCGAATAATAAGGCAAAATCTGATATTAACACAGTTAAAGAGCAAAATGAAAATGATTTGAATAAACTTCTAACACAGCATAATAATGACTTAGAGTCCTTGATTGCCACCCACAAACTAGATATTGAAAAAAAAGATTTGGATTACCAGTACCAATCTAAAATATTAGAGAATACGGCAAAATACCAAGCGACAAACAATATCACAGCTGAGTTATTACCTCAATTGCTTGCTATGATGCTAGCTAACCCTGAAGTGAAAGGGGAGCTGGAAAAAAAAATGGCAGAGAGTCTGCATAAAAATTAGGGAGAAAACCAACTATTTTTTGAACGTTCATTATGAAAACACAAACAAGAGATTTTAAAATATGGTAAGCGTTATTAAAAATCAAAATACCTTTGTATTGCCTTTTGGAACATTTGTCTGGCTGGTATGCTCTCTTGTAGCATGGGGGTCGTGCATACTAAAATATGATATTGGTGTTGTAGGAGTAATTTGCTGGATTATATCCATTTTAGGTATTATTGCATTTGTTTTCTCACTATTTGCATTTATTGCAGACAGATAATAATATTTCTTATCATAATGGAGATTCTTCAAAATCCAATCTCCTTACTCATTAATTTAGTCAACATAATATCTCACATATCCTCGAGTCCTTTGCACTTCCCATTTAAATTCATGTTTCACTCGCAAATAATAACTTTGCATGTAATCCCCATCCTTCTCCACCCATATAAAATTCCAGATAGACGCCCAAAAAATGATACCCCTCCTCTGGACTACGTCCGTAAGTAAATACGGGAAGAAAAACTGCTTATCAATCACTTTATTTTGATATATATATAGTATGTACTCTTTTTAGTACTAGAGAGAAGGAAAAACGCTTTTGTGTATCTGTATATCTAAATACGTATTTGTTTACGTCCGGACGTAGTCGGGAGAGGGGGTATCGTTTTTTTACATATATACATAGATAAATAGATAAAAAATTGGATACAGGTCAGGTTTTACGCAGTCATTGCATTACTGTTTATTGTGTCAATGATCCTCCGGATCCCGTTCCAAAGGGATACGTCCGTAAAGATCTCGACAACACTTCCCTTATCAGTAAAGGGGGATGTCTGGAGAACTGAAAGATCAGGCATGAGTCCGTTTTTGACGATATATTCGACAAGACGGTTTACAAAGTAGATCTGTCGTGCGTCCATATTGGTGTTGTTGAGATAGTGTGAGAACGCCTCTTTTGCAGACTTCATGTCGAGTCCGACGATCTCCCTGACAAAAACGCCAAGCGGTTTATTGCCAATTTCGTTCTCGTAATCTTTCTTGCTGCCGACCTCTTTCCAGAGGATCTTTTCCAGCTCTTTTATGTCGCTAGGGGTAAGAGGGATGTTGGATCTGAGTTTTGCAATGACCTCTTCGTCCTGATGCTGCCTGAGATAATATTCGGCTTTTGCTTTGTAGTTTTTGAGGGATCCCTCGTCATGTTCTGAAACAACCCAGCGTGTCTCTACTATTTTGTCGGAGAAGTTCGTGTCGTAACGGGTTATTTCATCCAGCAGGATGTATTTCA
>DALTVX010000069.1 GCA_029987395.1 Methanocorpusculum sp.
CGCGGTCTGCAAAGCTGCAGATGAAGCCGGTGCGACCATCATCAACATCCCCGACACCGTAGGCGTGAGCACGCCGTCGATGATGAGACCGCTTATCGAAAAGATCCGCGAAAATGTCAAATGCAGGATCGATGTGCATTGCCACAACGATTTCGGTCTGGCAACCGCGAACACGATCGCCGCCGTCGAAGGGGGAGCTGATCAGGTGCAGGTCACCGTGAACGGCATCGGTGAGCGTGCCGGCAATGCAGATTTAGCACAGACGGTCATGATCCTGAAATCGATCTATGGCATGGAGACAAATATCCGTACAGAAAAACTGGTCGAGACATCGAGACTGGTCTCACGACTCTCACGGATCGCCGTCCTCCCCGTTCAGCCGATCGTCGGCGATAACGCATTCTCTCACGAGAGCGGGATCCATTCCCACGGCGTGATGGCAAATCCGGGAACATTTGAACCCGGCATCATGACGCCTGAAATGGTGGGACACAGAAGACGCTTGAAGCTTGGAAAACATGTGGGAAAGCACGCGGTCCGCCAAATGCTCGAGGACATGGACGGAAAACCGTCCGACTCTGAGTTGGATATGATCGTCGCTATGGTCAAAGAGATCTCCGGACACGGAAAAAAAGTCACCGAGTTCGATCTCTTTGAGATCGCAAAAAGCATCACCGGCACTCAGGATGAGAACAACATGATCGTTATGGATGACATTTCGGTGTTTTCCGGAAGCCATGCCATCCCGACCGCGAGCGTTCGAGCCATGATCCACGGCGAAAACAAGATCTGCTCTCGAACCGGAGACGGACCTGTGGACGCTGCAATGAAGGCGCTTTTGGCGATCGCGCCTGGAAAAGTTCATTTGAAGAGCTTTCAGGTCGAGGCGATCTCCGGCGGCAGCGACGCGCTTGGATGCGTGACCATCGAGGTCGAGGACGAGAAAGGCAGGATCTTTGATGCATCCGCCTCAAACAGTGACATCGTGATTGCATCAGCCGAAGCAATGGTAAACGCTTTGAACATCGTTTACCGTTCAGGCGGGTTCAACAGATAAACTATTTAATCATCAGAAGGTCAAACTAACAGTATTTATCACAAAAAGGAAGGGAAAAAAATGATGGAACAATATCATGAAACGGATGCGAACCTCGCAGATATCTCAGGAAAAACCATTGCTGTTATCGGCTATGGATCCCAGGGAAGAGGACAGTCACGAAATCTGAAGGACAGCGGCCTTGATGTCATCATCGGGGTTCGAGCAGGAAAGAGCCGAGATCTCGCAAAGAAAGACGGATTCAAGGTCTACGATGTTGCAGAAGCTGCAAAGAAAGGCGACGTCGTGATGATCCTTCTCCCAGACGAGACCCAGGCCTCGGTCTACAAAGCCGAGATCATGCCGTATCTTACGGAAAACAAATGCCTGATGTTTTCGCACGGGTTCAACATTCACTACGGTCAGATCGTGCCCCCCGCAAATACCGATGTTATCATGGTCGCACCAAAGGGACCCGGACACATGGTCAGAAGGACCTACGAGGAAGGAAACGGAGTTCCGGCACTTATCGCTATCGAGCAGGACCACACCGGAAACGCAAAGAAAATTGCTCTTGCCTATGCAAAAGGTATCGGCGCGACCCGGGCCGTTGTGCTTGAAACGACCTTCTCAGAGGAGACGGAGACCGATCTTTTCGGAGAACAGGCCGTTCTCTGCGGTGGGGTCACCTCACTTATCAAGGCAGGATTCGACACGCTGGTCGATGCAGGCTATGCTCCTGAAATGGCATACCTCGAGGTTTTGCATGAGATGAAGCTGATCGTCGACCTTATCCATGAAGGCGGATTCACCAAGATGCGTGAAGCAATCTCGAACACCGCACAGTACGGTGACATCACCCGCGGACCCCGTGTCATCGGCCCCGAGTCCTACGAAGCAATGCGTGAGATCCTCGACGAGATCCAGTCCGGAGAGTTTGCAAAGGAATGGATCCTTGAAAACATGGTCAACAGACCGGTGTTCAACGCACTCACCCGAGCTGACGAAGAGCATCTGATCGAAGAGGTCGGAGCAGAACTTCGCGGCATGATGCCGCAGTTCAAGAAAAACTAACTTCCCCTCTTTTTTTGTTTTCAACGCATCCTCGGCGGATGGTTTTATTACCTATCAAAATAAGAGATAATATTATGTGTAACGCATATCTGCCAGCCACGCGAGAGTTCGCCGCTAGCAGAAGCTCTGTCTCGAGCATGTCGCACAACTCACCTTTTGAAGATGTTATGTCCACACTTGCGGGCGTTCTAGCATCTGTATGCGTAAGCGTAGCTAACTTTAGCATTAGCATTCAGTTCTGGTTTAGACAGTAATTTTACTGCACCGGAATAGATCTCAATAATAACCACCTCGTATTTTATCGGGAACTCCTCTGGTGCAGTGCAC
>DALTVX010000070.1 GCA_029987395.1 Methanocorpusculum sp.
CAACTCCAACCAAAACCCCCACACCAACCCTAACTAAAACTCCTACACCAACGCCAACGAAGACTCCCACACCAACTCCAACCAAAACCCCCACACCAACCCTAACTAAAACTCCTACACCAACGCCAACGAAGACTCCCACACCAACTCCCACTCCATTACCCGAAGGGACAAAAGAGATCGTAGGCACCTGGATCGGCTCAAAAACAGTAAATCTGTTCGTTGTCAAAGCTTCAGCTGACTTCCGTGTTGTTTTCAAAGCCGACAACACCGCCCATGTTACTGGAACGCTGGACGCTCCCGGCTATAAAAATGTGCCATTCGATAAAATCATTACATGGTCATACATCAGCAAAGGCAGATATCTTGGAGCATATGGTTCAACCTCCATCGTGTTTGTCGTCAAAGGAGATGTCATGAAAATGACAGTCAATCCATATGATCTTGGACTAACCGACAATAAATTCCTAGACCTGCCCATTGATGTCGAGCTCAAAAAAATATAACCTATTGTCACGGGTCTTCTGACCCTGTCCTGATTTTCTGATATCCATTTTTTACCCAAAATCCTTTAATCACTGGGCGCTGATAATTTCTCACCTTGCATAACATACTGACAAGCATGTCTTCTCTTCTCTGTAGTGCCGATGGTGCAACAGAGGGTATGGACCAGGATCGTATTGCTCCGTGTGGATCAAACGATGCAGCCACTTTGCCCCTCGTTCCTATTTCGACTCCATTGTCTGGATGGGACGCAGATATCTTAGGCACCTGGGTCGGCTCAAAGACGATAAAAGTGTATCTTATAAAAGCTTCATCTGACTTCTGTGTTGTTTTCAAAGCCGACAACACCGCCTGTATTACGGGCACCGTAAACTGCCCAGGTTTTCATGATGTGCCGTTCACTCAGCCCATCACATGGTCATGCCTTGGCAACTGCAGGTATTTTGGATCGTATGGTTCGACATCGATCGCGTTTTGTCTCAAAGGAAATATCATGACCATAAAAGCCAATCCATATACTCTCGGACTTGTCAAAAATAAAATCATGGATATGCAAATCGAGATCGAGCTTCAAAAAATATAATCTATTTTTCCGTGGGTTATTTATTAGGTGCGGTCCAACTATTGAACACCGAAACTCTTGGGCACCATCATGACACACGAACAAAAAAATATCCTATCTGTAAGGGATATGGAACGTGAAGAGATCGACAACCTTCTTTGTTCCGCTGCTGCATTTGATCGTGGAAACTTCACCGGCCGCGAACTGGAAAACAAAATCCTTGCCGTTCTCTTTTTCGAACCCAGCACCCGAACGCGCATGTCCTTTTCCGCTGCGATGATGCGTCTTGGGGGCAAGATCCTTAATCTCGGCTCTGTTGAAGCCACCTCCATCACCAAAGGAGAGACCCTTTCTGACACGATACGCGTTATCTCCGGATACTGCGATGCGATCGTTTTGCGTCACCCAAAAGAGGGTGCAGCTCGACTCGCAAGCGAGGTCGCATCGGTCCCGGTCATCAACGGCGGGGATGGAGCAGGTCAGCATCCCTCTCAGACCTTGCTCGATCTCTTCACCATCAGCGAATCCATGCCGATCGAAAACATTGACGTGGGTCTTCAGGGCGACCTTCGCTATGGACGCACCGTTCACTCTCTTGCTTTTGCCCTTGCCAAATACAATGACATCCGCATCCATACGATCGCTCCAGAGGGACTCGAGTTTCCCAAATATATCAAAGAGGATCTGCTTGATGTCGGCGTCGAACTGATCATCCATGACCGTATCGAGAACGCTCTTCCTGAACTCGACGTTTTGTATGTGACCCGGCTCCAGCGTGAACGTTTTCCTGACCCGGTCGCTTTTACCAATTACGCATCCACCTACAGGATCACTCCCGATCTTCTTGAAACTGCCAAACCGGGGATGATCATTCTTCACCCTCTGCCTAGGGTCGACGAGATCCATCCGGATGTCGACGCCATGCCTTGTGCAAAATACTTTGAACAGGCGCATAACGGAGTACCGATCAGAATGGCGATGCTCGACGAGGTGATGAACTGATGGCAAAATCGGTCTCCGACGGGATCGTCATCTCGCCGATCAAAAACGGGACGGTCATAGACCACATCACGCCCGGAGAAGGTCTCACCGTTCTTCGTATCCTTGATATCAGTGACGGAACTAATGTCACGGTCATCGTCGCCTCCAATGTCCCAAGTTCACGCGGTGGAAGAAAAGACATCGTCAAGATCGAGAACCGCGAACTTTTCAAAGATGAGGTGGACAAGATCGCTTTGATCGCTCCAGATGCGACCATCAGTATCATTCGAAGCTTCAAAGTCTCTGACAAAAAACAGGTCGAGGTCCCTAAGCAGATCATAGGTGTGATCAAGTGCCC
>DALTVX010000071.1 GCA_029987395.1 Methanocorpusculum sp.
GGCGGCGTTCGTAAACTCTGCGCTGAAGATCCGCTTTGCGGACTTCGAGATTGCTGTTTGAATGAAATCTGCTGTCATGTTTTTTCTGTCCCGAGATCAGTTGGGGCCCCGTCCAACCTCTACTACTATATAGGGGGGATATGCGGATATCGTTAAGTTTTTAGGGGTTTTTCCCCTAAAAAGATAGGTATATATAGAGATATTTGGCATTTCAAAACAGATTGTAAATAGTGTTGGTTGAAGTGCACTTGCTATCTTATACTATTGCAAGAGAGAATTAGCCGCCTACCTAATATTCACAGCAACAAAGAATTTATCTTTGATGATTACCCTATTAGTACATATTATTGTTTGGGGGATTCATAATGCAAGAACACAAAGTATATCTAAATCCACCAATTATAGAAGTCATATGTGGCATTCACGTGAAATCTGATGTGAAAATGGACAATAAAATCCTATCAACATTTCACGAAAAAATCAGGGAGAAATTTCCCAATCACCAAATAGAATCGCGTGACCAGAAAGAGGGCGAGGTGGGAAAAGAAATCATAGGCAATGAAAATGTAAGCACACATATATTTGCCAACGATAAAACTAATGCGCGTGTGGTCATAGATAATGATAATTTATCTATCCATTGGCTAGGGGCACATACCTCTGGTGAAAAGCTCCTTCAGGACATAACCGATGTGTATGCCGCTTATATCACAGTACGACCAATATCTAATATAACAGAGTTACTCCTTGGATATTTGAATAAAGTTAATGTTAATTCTAAAGAAATATCCCTTGATGAGTATTTTACGGTAGTTCCAAAAGCAATTGGACGAGTGATTAATTTCATAATTGGATATGAAATTGCGAAGGAGGAAGAACAGCATATATCAAGGCTAACACTCACACCGACACTTCCTGAAAAAGCTGATGACTCTGCCTTTTTGTTAGAGATAAGAGGTTATCTTCCTAACAAGATTACGTTGTCTACAGAAAAAAAGGATGTGGCAGAATGGTTTGCACATACTCACAAAACTATTGGTGAAATTTTTGAGTCTGCAATCACCGATAAAACAAGAGCATTATTTCAAAATGGTAATAAATCATGATTTATGAGAGAAATTCAGAAATACACAATGTCTGGGATGGAATGACAAGCGATTCAACGCAGTCTTCACTGACTACGGGGAAGGCATTCCTTGATCCCTTCTCAGATGAGTGCAGATTTCAGTATACTATGAGTATAAATGAGTCATTAGAGGATTCGTTACGCCATCTTCAGCTTATTGCTCCATATGATATTGAGGATTATACTCACGTTATGACATATCTGAGGGAGAACAAGGATATTTATCTCTCATTGATCGATGCTATCAAAGCAGCGGCTGATTTTTTCCCACACGCACACTTGGTTCTTTCTCTTCACAGTGATTTGGAATGTGATGATGAATATCTGCTCCTTAATGTCGGGATGGAGATATATCCCGAAGATTTATTTGATAAATTTGATGCTCTCGATGAGAGATATATGGAATCGTTGTCAAAGGTTGAATCTGGATGGCTCACGGTCATGACTCATCTTATTTGTTAGAAAAAGAGGAAGTATGCCTGCTAATTGGAATGAGTTTATAACTCTTGGTGATTATATGATGAATCATTCAAATTCATTTCCAATTTCTGAAGAAATGTTATACCGTTGTGTCATTAGTAGGGCATATTATGCTGCATATGCCCAACTATTCGATTCTGCGGTTGCGTCTGGAGAGTATGTGAGTTGCCGAACTTCATTTGATCATACTAAGCTCAGGCAACATCTTAAGAATAAAGGATTATCCAAGGAAGCAATAATATTACAACGTCTTCGTGCATCAAGAGAGAAAGCTGATTATGATACAAAAGAGATAATTAGCCGAACGGATGCAGATTGGGCATTAGTTAATGCAAAAAATCTATGCGGTTCCTGCTCTCTTCTTTAACGGCAATTCCATTCGTCAGGGTGTTGTTGTAAGTTAAGTTCAGACGATTTTAGGGGTTTTTCCCCTAAAAAGATAGGTATATATAGAGATATTTGGCTAGCGGGTCGGCGAACAAGCGAGGGCTGAAAGCCCGAAGTGGGGAGCAAAGCAAAGCTTTGCGAACAAGTCGATGGCCTTAGCTGAGCAAATCATTAGATTTTCGACTGTGGGTTGGTCACGAATGCAATTTTAGAAGTGTACGGTTGGGTGTGGACACATAAAAAAAATGCGATTCGCGTTAATTTGCGGAGGCGTGCAAGCCAAAGGCTTGCGTGCCGCCTCAAGTGGGCTTTGCCCACTTGGGCTAATTCGCGTTTCTTTTTTAATAAAGCCACACTCAACCGTACACGAATTCAAAGTATTCTTATTTAAAAAAAGAAGCCCTAGAGTTCCAGCTTTCGCCGGAGCTCCTCAGACATAATGATCACAGGCTTTCGAAGCTTATGCCGCTGTGCTGCTGTACGTACTGCGTCCTCAGAACAACCCAATAAGTCAGCGATCTCTCGAAGAGACATCCCATTCCTCAGCATCGAAAGAAACTCCTCCTTATCCTGCAGTTCTGGGTACTCGTACCAGAGCTTCATTGGAGGTGACCCTCCATTTCGACCCTAGTCTTCCTTCGCAAAGGAAATCTTTGTTCGGGTGAGGGCGAACCTATCGATTCGCCCCGTCGCAAGGCAAAGCCTTGCTCAACTGAGCGCGAACCTGATGGTTCGCCCCGTTCATACCATATCATTCCTCCTCCCGCCTCGCCACCCGTGTCAGGCTCTCATGCGGCACAGTCTTCACATACCTCGCCGCCTCCCTTGGAGGGAGCATCTTCTTTAGATCCAGCAGATTCACCCGCTCAACCTCTTCCACACGATCACGCCCCGCCTTCTTCACAGAAAGATCATACAAGGTCTTTAGACCCAGGAACCGCTTTGCGTCGGACGGCTGGATGAACACCAGCTCATCATAGATATCCGGCAGATCATCCCTCAGGCTGTCCTTATCTACGAGGGTATCCATTGGTATTTCGATCACAAACTCTTTCGACACAAGGCCCTCCAGTCTGATCATCTCGAGCAGTTCCTTATGCCGCTCGATGAACAGGGCCTGGAGCTCTTTGATACAGTACAGAAACTCCTGATACCGGTATGCTGCCGCGTATTCGTCGGCGGGGAGCGGCCACCATTCAAGGAGCAGGATCTCGAGGGCGGCGGGCGAGAGGTCGGTCGTCATCTGCTCTGTGACGGTTTCCTTCATCTGCTTAGGCTCGGCCGTGTCCGGCTCGATCATCTTTTTCATTATGTGCTCCCTCCGATCAGGATGTGCCCTTCGCATCTGCCGATCCAGACGGCCACCTTTGCGATCCGCTCCTTTTTGATGGTGAACTTGTGTCCGTGAACGGAGGTCCGGACCGAGGGGCGGCCTCGATCACAGCTGAACACCAGCGGTCTGTTGGTGCTCATGCTGATGACCTCGCCGGTGACGACGTTGTAGATCCAGGCACCGGTGATGAGTTTGTGCCAGGCGGCAAAGTCGCCTGGGGCGTCGCCGATAAGGTCAGTCATTCTGCGCCCTCCATGAATGCGGCGGTGAACTGTTTGGTGCGGTATTCCAGCAGCTCTGCCCGGTGCAGGTTTTTGAAGAGCCGGAACCAGTCGCGGATCTCGATGTCTTCGGGGACCATGCCGCAGCGTTCATAAAGCAGGTGTTTGATGTCCTCGCCGAATGCGTGCTCAGCTGAGGCGATGCCTTTCATGGCGATGATGGGGAATGCTGTTTCATGCACGATCTGCATGAAGGTTTTCTGCATGCTGCTGATGTTTTGGCTGTGTTGATGGAGTTTTGTGAGCTGCTGCTCGGTGAAGAGCTCGGGAGATCGTTCACCTGCGGCTATCTTTCCATAGAGGATGAGATGGGCACAGGAGGTGAAGAGGTCGGTGCGGCTGACAAATTCGAGGTCGTTTGCTATACGGTCGAGGGTCTTGAACTCCTCGTCTGTTATGTTGACATAGATGGTTTGTCTCATTTTCGTGGTTTTTCCAGGGTGCCATCATCCGTCATCCGTCATCCGTCATCCGTCATCAATCACTGACTTTTGACGGATAGGTGATGCTCCGTGTTTTTTGTTTTCTTATTTTTTCAGACTTGACAGTAGCTATATATACTTTTAGAAAGAAAGAATTACAACAAGATTATTTCGGCAGTCTATCTCTCTGGATGAGAGTACGGCTGGAAATTTGCTGGGTCTTCTTTTTTTTCTGTTTTGCCGGTGACCACTGATCACTGATCACTGACCACTGACCACCGATGTGATCCGGCGGGCTGCTGTTGTCTTTTGGGAAATTTTGATTATCCCAAAGGCCCAATAAAAGAGTGTCTGTTCCTGTTCTTTCCTTCTAACGTGAGAATCGGGCAGACATTCTTTGTGTTTTTGGTTGTGTTTTGTGGTGTTTCTCCTGAGGTATTTCCTCATATTATTGAAGGGTGTTTGGGGAGATGATGGTGTGTTTTTTTGTGTTCTGATGGGTTCTGATCGGTTCTGATCAGTTCGATAAGGGTCTGATGGGTTAGTTTAGGTCCTATTAGGTGCGGATCGGCGACGAGCGAAGCGAAGGGGACGATCTTAGCCGATCAAATCTATGATTTGAGAGTGCGGGTTGGAGGTGAAGCTCTGATTAGGTGAGGGAATTGGCTGGGTGTGGCTTTATGAGAAAAGAAACGCGAATAAGCCCAAGTGGGCTTTGCCCACTTGAGGCGGCACGCAAGCCTTTGGCTTGCACGCCTCCGCAAATTAACGCGAATCGCATTTTTCTTGCGCCGTCATGCTCTGCTCCGGCTCATCGCCTACGCAGGAATCGCATGCCGTCTGGAAAAATGCTAACGGAAAAACCGGCGTGCCGGTTTTTCTCAAGATGAATAATTCTTTTTTGACTCAAAGAAAAGGTTGGATAGAAAATGATATATTTTCGAATGTAGATATGAAAGAATATGGATTCAATTGTGGAAAACCCAGATATCCTCTATCCCGATGAAGTGCACAAAATAATCGGTTGCGCCATGTCTGTCTATAATACATTAGGACGTGGGTTTCTGGAGGCGGTGTATCATGATGCTTTGGAGGTTGAATTGGTATCACTGGGAATTCCCTTTGAACACAAAAAACATTTGAATATTTATTATAAAGGAGTGAAACTTCCAAGTTATTATCAGGCAGACGTTGTTTGTTATGATAAGATCATTCTTGAACTGAAAACAGAAACTGAACTGCTAAAAGAAGATGAAGCACAACTTGTCCATTATCTGAAAGCAACCGGGATCAAACTAGGGGTCCTCATCAATTTTGGAAATAAACGAAAACTTGAATGGCAACGGGTCATTTATTCCGATGAACGATATCTGAATAACGAAAATATCCCAATACGATAAAAGAAAAACCCGCACGCGGGTTTTTCCGGTAGCATTTTTCCAGACGGCGTGCGATTCCTGCGTAGGCGATAAGCCGGAGCAGAGCACGACGGCGCAAGAAAAATGCGATTGGCGTTAATTCGCGGAGATTCGCGTTTCTTTTATTTATAGAGCCACATCCAGCCAACCTCCCTCTTCACATTGATTCAAGCGAGGGCTGAAAGCCCGAAGCGGAGAGCAGATATCTGATTTGTAGAAATTCGCGGTTGGTTTTTTCTCATAGAGCCGCACCCAGCCAACTCCCTCGCGAATTGGTTCAGCAGCTGCCCTCGCTTCGTTCCTTGACCTGCATTTACCTCTTCACTTGTTCGCCTTTCGTGGGCCCCCTGTGTTCTCTTCTTCTGTCTCCTCTTCCCATGTATCCATTTCCTTGATCAAGATACGTCTCTGGAGCTCGGCCGGCTTGATGCCTTCTTTTTTTGCTTTCCGATAAAAGCGTGCTTTTTCTGTATTCGGGATCCTTGTAGTGAGCTTGCCATCATATTCGACGGGCGTTTCCATGATGACCTGTTTCATCTTGATACAGATCCTGGTTTCTGGTACTTCATTTACCATTTTTAAGATTTTATCCATGTTTGGAAAGCCTGGATAAGGCTTTGTTTACTGTCAAACCATGCCGATTGACCCAGCGGCACGCCATTTTTCGTGAGACGGCAGGCAGTAGGCTTGCCCTCTCATATTTCCGAGAGCCGGCACGATCACATGCCGGGATCTTCATCAGGGAATGAAAAAGGCTTCAAGGGTTCACCCGTGGCAGAGGGGATAGTTAGGTAATGCGGGATCCCATGCCTCTAGCAACTCGCCGTCCAAAAGGACTCGTGCTCGGGCTACACCAATCAGCTTTTTTCAGTTGCCTGATGTTGTAATAAATACATGTGTTTTCATGGTATTTAATACTTTTTTATTGATTTTTAGGCTATTTTTAGATGGTTTGAGTGTTTTAGTGTTTCGATATGTTCTTTAATGATATATACCCCTAACCGCGCGGTCCGATAGTGCCTCCTCGTGTTCTTGGATGGGTGTTGTCAGTGAGAGAGAAGGTGGTTAAGCATTGTTGCAATTTGTGTTTTGATATATAATTGTGTCGGTTTTTGTGAGGTTGGCTTTTGGGCGGTCAGTTATGGAATAATAGGGGTGTGGTGGGAAACGCGCTGAATCGATATGGGGTGAGAAGTATGCGCCCCCTATTTTCATCGGGTGTGCTGCGTGAGGGGGCGGGAAAATGCGTTCGATTGAACCAGGATTACCGTTATGGATTTATGAATGTACTTCGGTTTCGTGTACTGGATTCTATGGATGTCACTCTTCATCACACGAAATTCACGAAAAAACTCACGAAAACACGAAAATAAAAAAGAATTAGTTGGACGGGACACATATAGTACCCTCCCCCGTCCCCCTCGCAAATCAAAGATTTGCTCAGCTAAGCCCGGTCCTATGGACCGGTCCGCCCACACAAAAACCCACAAAACTCAACGAAATGCACGAAAAGGGGGACAGGGGCGGAGAAATGGAAACTCTCCCTTGTATCCCGAGGTGCGGAGGCGGATCGACGGCGCAGCCGGCGATCTTAGCTGAGGCGGGGACCTTTAGGTCCTTTAGCAGAGCAAATCTTTGATTTGCGACCAAACCAAAGGTTTGCGAACAAGGCTTTGCCTTGCGAGCGGCCCGCGGTGGGAGTATCCTATTTGCTGATGCCATCCCAGAGGGGGCGAAGCCTTCGCGTACGTCCGCAGTCGTATTGCGCCCAAGCGAGGGTCGAAGACCCGAGTCGGAGAGCAAATCTTTGATTTGCGAACCCTATTTTCCTTGGGTGTACTGCGGAAAAGGGGGCGTTATTCTCCTTTCTCTTTAAGCGACCAAGGGGCGAAGCCTCCGCGTCAGGAGATGTCTTTGTGATCTGAAGAGAATTGTTTCATTCTCGAGAGATTCTATGGTGAAGTTTGAAAAATCCGGATCATATCAAATATTGATATGATTTTTGGTATGAGGTCATAAAATTCCATTCTGCATATTTTTGCTCTTAGCAGAAGTATATATGCGAGTTCTTTCTTACAACACAAAAAAGCAAGCGCGTATTTTTCTAGATGAAAACAATCCAATTAAATTAATAGTCAAATCTAAAAGTTCCGCTCTAATATTTTTTGAACTGCCATGATATCTACTGGGTGAAGGTGCCCGATTTTATGAACAAAATCTCTTTCCATCACATGTAAGACTTTTGAAGCTCGAATGGTTGAAGGTTTATTAAGACCTGCCTCCTCCCATTTCACTATCCGATGCTCATTAGAGTATATATTGGGTGGCTCATGTGTTGTAATCTTCAGGGAAACGTAATATGCCATATCCGGGGCTATTACTAAGACAGGACGATTTTTAATGTCAGGTTTTTCTTCAAATTTGATTGAAGCAAGTCAAATATCCCATTTATTCGGCTTCATCATCATATTCTTTTGGTAAGACTAAGTATCCTTCTGCGTCACGATGTCCGATGACATCTGTTTCGGGGTTATAGGTGAATTTGAACGAAGGTAACTCCTCTTTGGAGAAGTAATTTTTCATATTATCTTTGGAAATTACAATGAATGGCACTCCCATTTCATATACTTCATCCCACGGCCCTCCCTTTTCGTGGGTCATATCTATCAGTTTGGTGGAAGAGTATTGCCCGTAGTATCGTGCAACATCAAGCAAGAGTTCAATCTGTTCATGTGAAAACGCCTCAAGCGAATAATCAGTTGCTACATCTTTAATTCGATCATAACCGCACGGTTGGAACGCACGATAAACGGAAGGCACAACCGGGCCAAGTTGCCACGCCTGGATTTCTTCCTCGAATAATGGTTTGTTCAAGCGAACAAGACTCCATGCCTGAGCAAAATACAGAAATTTATTTATCCGTACGTTTGTCATGCACTCTTCGACAGTGTTATTTGCTAAATCCACAAAGAAATTAGCTACATCCAATGCTTTGAGCATGCTTCTCCTCCCTCCTGTTACAATCAATATTTCAGTAATAAGTGTAGTCTTTGTTCCCTGAGAAAATATTAGTATTATCGGTGGGGGTCTAATTCATCAAGACCTCCACTCTTTGAATTGAAAAATCAACTGGATTTAATCTAATGTGCGGACGCATGAGAATTCCACCGCAAATCATTATGCTTCGCTTCTCTCTCCGACCCGGGCATTTTGTCCGCGGGTATCAGATTGTTGACGTCAACAAAATGATGTGAAACTCTGCTTTTTACTGACTCAAACGAAAATTTCGCTGTATTCACGCCCTGCCAAAAATCCCGCCTCCATGCCAAACATCTGACTTCGAACTATCCGGTCAAACCGGACAGTTGGATTTTCCTTTAAAAGATTATCTATTTTCATTACACTCACGGTCTTTGCTGGAATCAAATTTCGGGATATTCAATAGCTTCTTTAGCACATCTTCCAACTCATCCTCATCCTGCGCAGTTTCCCCCCTTGCGCGAGCAAGCGAGGGTCGAAGACCCGAATCGGAGAGCAAATCTTTGATTTGCGAACCCTATTTTCTTCGGCTGTGCTGCGAGAGGGGGGCGAAGCCTTCGAGTACGTCCACCGTCGTTTTGCGCCCACATTTCTTCGGTTGTACTGCGTGAGGGGGCGTTATCCTCACCCCCCCTTGCGCGAGGCGGGTTGGACGCAGAACGCGGACGACCTCAGCGGAGCAAGTTTTCGAAGGAAACTTGCGACTCCCGCAGGGGCGAAGCCTTCGAGTACGTCCGCTGTCGTTTTGCGCCCCCCTTTCTTCGGGTGTGCTTCGGAAAAGGGGCGGGACGATGCTTTCGTGTGTACAGGGACCACCCAGATTCTGTTATTCGGATGTACTGGGACCACACTCATTTTCAGGTGATGAAACGAATCAGGATTGCCGTTATGGATTTTTGACTCAACGTTGATATCGTGTACGATATTCTTATTGATTGAGGGCATTCATCACACTAAATTCACGAAAAAACGCAAATCAAAGATTTGCTCGCAAACATTCTGTTTGCTCAGCTAAGGCCGCCCCTATGAGGCAGCCCGCCTCGGCTGAGGTCGGCCGCTTTCAGCGTCCAACCCGCAATCCACGAAAACACGAAAATGAGAAAGAATTTGTTGGACCGGACACAGGTAGTGCCCTCCCCCGTCCCCCTCGCAAATCAAAGATTTGCTCAGCTGAGGTCGGCCGCTTTCAGCGTCCAACCCGCCCACACAAAAAAGCACAAACACGCAAACCTTCGGTTTAGTCGCAAGTCTATCGAATTGCTCCGCTGAGGGACCTAAAGGTCCCCGCCTCAGCTGAGATCGTCCGCTTTCAGCGTCCAACCCGCCAACGAAATGCACAAAAAGGGGGACAGGGGCGGAGAGATGGAGTCTCTTCTTTTTATCTCGGGGTGCGGGAGGTGACTGCGGGGTGGACGCTGAAAGCGGACGACCTTAGCTGAGGCGGGCTGCCCGAAGGACGGCCTCAGCAGAGCAAACTGAAAGTTTGCGACCAAGTCGATAGACGTGCGAGTGTGCGGGTTGGATGCGAAGCAGACAACCTTAGCTCTTCTCTTTTTTGGCAAGGGGATTTGCATGCACCTCGGACTTTTACAAAATCGTTTCTCCACTGGCAAATACAACTGCGATCTTCATTTATTCCATCTCCTGCAAGATATCTCCAGAACCTGCAAGCAGCCACTTGTAAAGCGGAATAAACAAAATCCCGTCCTCTTGCTTCTCCACATCCTTAGTAATAACTATTCGCGCCTTAATCTTTCCTTTAAACGCATTCTCAAACTCATTCAGACCTTTGATCTCACGCTCGGGAATGTCGTCAGAATAACATACATTAATCGCCGAGAGCGTATAGTCCCTATGCGGGATCACGAAATCAACCTCATTCTTATCCTTCCAGAAGTAGATTGAATAGCCATTCTGCTTAAGATTTACAAACACAAGATTTTCAACCAGTCTGCCTTCATCCGCAGAAAAAGAAAACGCAACTGAATTTCTTAAACCAGTGTCGATCGTGTAGATTTTCTTATGACCCGTATTCTGACTTTTCAGCGAATAACTGAAATTCTGCAGCTCAAAAAGCAGGAAAGCGTCCTCCGCAAATGAAATATAATCAATAACAATTCTGGAATCTACATTATACATCAAAGCAAGCTTGCGGTATGAAAACGGAGCCGAGATATTTGTTATCAGATAAACAAGAAGCCTGCGAAGCACACTGTGATTTCTGACATCATGCATCTCCTCAATATCACGAAAGAGAATACTGTCAAAATACGTAGATAGATGATCTTTTCTGATATCCTGATTTTCAATTCTGACGGCTGCGGGGAAACCTCCATATTGAATATATTCTCTAAGCAGGGATCCGATCTCATATCTGCGGGTTATAAACTCTAATTTCTCCGACGGAACGGAAATATTTCTGAACTGCAGATACTCAGAAAAATCAAGCGGATAAACATGAATTTTAAGATATCTCCCGCTTATCTTAGATGATAATCCTGAATCGAGAAGCTTTGCTGAAGATCCGGATATGATTATTTTATATTTTTTCAAATCATACCATGCTTTAAGCCACAGTTCCCATTTTGGAATCGTCTGAATCTCATCAAATATCAGCGTTATATCTTCATCTGCAGATACATTTGTCTGAAACGTTTCAAGAATATCCGGCAGAGGTTCCTGGAGTTTCTGGATGAGCGGATCATCACAGTTTACAAATAATATCCCAGATGGTTTTTTTCCTATTTGAATAAGTTCTTCTACTGTTTGTTTAAGGAGAGTTGTTTTGCCTGAACGGCGGACGCCGTTCAAAACAACTATCTCCCCTGTTTTTAGATATCGTAATATTTTATGCAGATAGCGAGGACGTTTTACCCCTGTGTCCTGTTGTATCTGAGACCAATGCGGGTTCTGCAAACTAAGTACTGCAAGAAGTTCATCCATACCAATAAGTGTGACATTATACTACATAATGTTATTGAATAAATGAGACATTATGATGTGATAAATTAAATTTATTGTTTGACATTATAATGACATATATGTTGAACCGTGTGTGACATTGAAATGGATCATATTTTTTGTAATAGGACTTACGCGGTGGGGCTATCCTATTTGCTGATGCCGCTCCCCGAAGGGGCGCAGCTTCCTCCGTGAATCTGTGATCATGTACCGCCCACCATCTCCTCCCCCTTGCGCGAGCGGGCTGCCACGTAGTGGCGGCCTCAGCTGAGGCGGGGTGAGCCGTTAGGCTCGCCCTTAGCTGAGCAAGGCTGAGCGAAGCGAAGACGTGCGACCAAGTTTTCGGAGGAAACTTGCGAGTGCCCCGAAGGGGCGAGCCTCCGCGTACACCCTCCGTCGTTTATCGCCCACCATCTCCTACACATAGACGAAACAGGGGCGCAGCATCCTCGTGAATCTGTGATCGTTTATCGCCCACCATCTCCCCCCCTAAGGCGAGCAAGCGAGGGTCAAAGACCCGAGTCGGAGAGCAAATCTTTGATTTGCGAACCCAAGGGGCGAAGCCTCCGCGTACACCCGCGGTCGTATTGCGCCCCCTATTTTCTTCGGGTGTGCTGCGGAAAAGGGGCGCAGCATCCGCTTACCCTTATGGAAGCCAAGGGCGAGCCTTCTCATACACCCTCCTTCGTTTATCGCCCCCCACCCTGGAGAACAGGATCGAATTTGTTCAAGTGGGATTTTTTGGATGTACTTTGGTTTCGTGTACTGGATTCTTCGGATGTAAACATCATCACAC
>DALTVX010000072.1 GCA_029987395.1 Methanocorpusculum sp.
GCGAAATCGAAGTACATCTCATAAGAACTTCAGTTTTTTCCGGTTAAGATCGCACCGCGTAACTTCTATTTCAGAATAAAAAATAGAGATTGAGTATTCAGATCAGAAGTTATAATCCTTAGCCGGAAGCAGTTCGATTCCTGCTTCCACGATCTTTTTTGCCGCTTCACGAGGATTGGTCACCTTTACGATCAATGCGCCGTGATCTCCTGAACGGAATGCATACGCATACTCGATGTTGATCGAAAGACCGCCGAGGAGATTTGCCACCTCATACAGGCCGCCTGGGACATCCTTCATCTTGATTGCAAGAACGTCTGTGTACTGCAAAGCATAATTTTGTCTGGCAAACTCATTGAACGCGACCTCAGGTTTGTTCACGATGGCGCGAACGACCCCAAAATTGTTTGCTTCGGCTATGTTGAACGCCTGGATGGAAACGCCTGTATCAAGAAAAATCTTCGCGATCGCTGCAAGTTTTCCAGCCTTGTTTTCTGAAAATATCGACAATTGTTTGATGATGTATTTTTCCGTCATTTAAATCACCCGATGATCTATCACACGTCTTGCTTTACCCTCAAAACGCGGGAGGGAGTTCGGCGGACAGAGCTCGATCTTGGCAGAGACGTTGAGTGCATCCCGAAGAGCACGCTCCGTATGCATCTGCATCTCCATAAGACCAGTAATACTATCTGTCATTGCATCAGGCTTTAATTCTACCTTTATGAGCATGTCGTCAAGAGGCCCTTTTCGAAAGACCTCGATCATGAAATGGGTCGTCAGATACGGGTGTCTCAAGAGAGCATGCTCGATAGCCGACGGGAACACATTGATCCCGCGAATGATCAGCATGTCATCGACCCTGCCCTGCAGACGATCGATACGAGGCGAGGTCCTGCCGCAGGCACAATCTCCTTCAAGGATCGAGGTTATGTCCCCGATCCGATATCTGACCATGGGGATCGCCTCCTTTTTGAGAACGGTGATCGTTAACTCGCCTTTCTCTCCGTCAGGCAGCCGCTCGCCGGTATCCGGATCGATGATCTCAGTATAGGCGATGTCCCCGCAAATGTGCATACCGTTCAGCTCGCTGCAGTCAGTGAACATCGGGCCGGAGATCTCAGAGGTCCCAAAGATGTTGTGTGCGGTGACCCCGGACTCGGCATAGATATAGCGGCGCATCGCATCCGTCCACGGCTCAGCACCAAGGACTGCTGTTCGAAGAAACGTGTCCTTATTGAGGTCAACACCCAACTTTTTCGCGACATCGATCAGATGGATGAAATACGAAGGAGTGCAGGCAACCACCGTTGTCTTCAGATCCTGAATAAGCTCGATCTGCCGCTCGGTGTTTCCGGTCGACGCAGGAATGACCGTAGCGCCTACCTTTTCTCCGCCGTAGTGCAGACCAAGACCGCCGGTAAACAGCCCATATCCATAACAGACCTGGAGAACATCTTTTTTTCCAACACCGCATGAAACAAGCGAGCGGGCAACACACTCGCTCCAAAGATCGATGTCGTTCTTGGTATAAGCAACGACCGTCGGTTTTCCGGTCGTTCCTGATGAAACATGATATCGAACAAGATCATCGTGCGGAACACAGACGAGCCCGTCCGGATAGTTGTCGCGAAGGTCCGTTTTTTTCATGAACGGTAGCTTCGTTATATCAGCAATGGAGGAGATGTCGGCTGGTTTCACACCGGTCTCGACCATTTTTTTATGATAAAATGGCGACGTATCGTAGAGACGGGCGGTCAGTTTTTTTAGTTCCTGATACTGGAGCTTAGAAAGCTCATCCTTTGGCATCGTCTCGATCTTTTCATTATAATATGCCATCTTAAATGACCCTCCGGTCAATGACCCTCTTTGCTTTGCCTTCAAAGCGAGGGAGGGACCCGGGTTCCACAAGCTCCACTCTGGCACGCAAGGTGAGGGTCTCCTGCAGAGCTTTCATGATCTTTGTCTGCATTCTCGAGAGATCCTGCAGCTCGCCGGAGAAGATATTCTTATTCATCTCCACCTCGATCATCATCTCATCAAGATGATTGACCCGGTCGATATAGACCATGAACTGGTCACCCACCTCAGGGATATTTTTCAGCACATGCTCGATCTGGCTTGGGAACACATTGATCCCGCGAACCGTGAGCATATCGTCGCTTCGTCCAAGAAGCCGGGCGATCTTCTGGCCGCGGCCACACGGACATTCATCCTCCATGAGCATAGTGATGTCGCCGGTACGGTACCGTAGAAGAGGCATTGCCTCCTTCATGATCGGTGTCACGACCATCTCGCCTTTCTCACCCGGACCGAGCACCTCGCCGGTCTTCGGGTCGATGATCTCGACGATATAACAGTCATGCCAGATATGCAGACCATTCTGTTCGGGACATTCAAAGGCAACGCCCGGACCGAAAAGCTCACTCATCCCATAACTGTCATAAGCCTTGATACCTAAACGGGTCTCAAGATCGCGGCGCATGTTCTCGGACCAGGCTTCTGCACCAAAACAACCGACCTCAAGAGATTCAAGATCAGCATGCATCTCCTCTGCCACCTCGGTCAAATGCATCGCATAGCTTGGAGTACAGTGAAGAGCACGCACTTTGAAGTCCTGGATCATCTCGATCTGTCGTTTGGTATTGCCGACGCCTGAGGGAACAACAGCACAGCCGATCTTCTCTGCACCCATATGGATGCCAAGACCGCCGGTAAAAAGAGAGTAGTTCGATGCATTCTGAAAAATATCGCCTGCTTTGAGCCCGACCATCGTCAGGTTTCGGGCCATAAGCTCCGACCACATGTCAAGATCATTTTTCGTATAGGCAACGACCGTCGGTTTTCCGGTCGTTCCTGACGTCGTGTGGATCCGATTGACCTGATCCATTGGGACAGCCAAAAAACCGAAGGGGTAGCCGCTTCGAAGATCGGCCTTCTTCGTGAACGGGATCTTTGCCAGGTCATCGAGGGATCTGATGTCAGACGGATCGATCCCGGCTTCCTTGAACATATTATTGTAAAAACCGATATTCTGCGTTTTTTTGACCGTCTCCTTCAAACGCTTGAGCTGAAGCTCTTCAAGAGCGGGGCCAGACAGGGTTTCCATTTTCTTATTCCAGAACATAGGTGAATCCTTTGCAGATGAAGCATGACATCGTGTGTCATGCTACACTTTAGCACCCTACTAGGTTGTTTTATACTTAGATAATAGTTATTACTGAGACGCGGCCTCTACATGACTGCCCCGATCAGGGTAAAAGAAAGATAACCCAAGAAGAGCATAATACACGAGAACTTGATACCACCCTTTAACGATCCGGACCCCATCATGCCGGCAACAAGGCCAGAACAAAACCCGTGAATGAGGATCGAGTGATAGATGATCATCTGATAGATCTGACCAGGAAACCCGCCACCTCCACTAGAATTAGGTAAACTTGAGAGGGCATCGGCATTGTCCATCATGACGGTCAGGAACATCTCCGACATGATGAGCTGAACAAACACGAAAACGGCAAATGACATGAAAATGATCACGACATATACGCCCATATCGCTTTTTCGTTCCTTTTTCAGCGATTCCCTATTCTTTGCTTCATGATACTGCAGATCGATGGTGAGCGAAAGATCATTGGTGAAGTGCTCTGTCTGGGAGAGAAGAATGACCAACCGGTCGACCGAAAGATTTTTCATGCGGTCTGCAAACCGCTTGAGAGCGGATGAGAGCTTTTCTCCCCATAAAAGATCGCGTGACAGCACACGGATATCCTCCTGGATGTAGCTTTTTCCCTCTGCTGCTGCGAGTTCAATGGCATGCGTGAGAGTCAGATTGTATTTTACCAAAGAACTCAGCTGGCGGCAGAAGTCCGGCAATGCCCCCTCGACCTTGTCTATTCGACGAACATAGAAATGATAACTGATCGCATACGGCACGAGAGCCGCCAAAATCGCTATGACGACCACATCATCGACCGCCATACCCCATTCATAGATCAAATACGGGCTGAAGGGTACCTGGACCATCGAAATATAGAGGAGAACACCGATGATCAGAGAGAGGGGTATGCTGAATATAAAGATCAGTTCTGGTTTTTCTCGGATAGCGGCCCGCGGGTTTTGGATAAATTCACGGAACTCGCGACTTTTATCATATCTTCTGAGTTTTTCGTAGAGCGGGGCCTCGTCCTCCTCTGGCTGTACCATCGTAAGATTGGGATACAGCAGGATAGTTGATTTAGGCATCTGGATCCGTTTGATGATATAGGTCTGACCAAGCGTATCAAGCAGAACGATAAAGATCAATGTACCGATCGGCAGCATCAGGTAGACGACCATGGCAAGGATAAGCGGATCAGAGCCGGAAATAAGGCCGATCGTCATAATAACGATCACAACGAAGAGAGGGCCTGCGACGAAGAGGGTGATATACATCTCGGCGATCGCCCCAAGGGAAGCGAGATACCCTCTCTGGGAGACCACTGCCTCTTCTTGCATCTCTTTGAGTTTTCCCCCCAGGAACACCTCTGCATTACCGATGGATCGGTACGTTGAGGAGAGTTCTGAAAGGAAAAACCTGAGTTTATCGGATGGAGTCGTATCAGAGAGCCGCTGGAGAGCAGTGAACTGATCATATCCGCAGAAATCCATATCCGAGACGACCTGCCGGAACTCTTTAGCGGCATCTCCATAGTAGTCGGCAAATCTGGCTAACGAATGAATAGAGGCATATAACGTTGCGCCGCAGAGGTGCAAAGAATACATGAATGAGACCATTTCATACATGGACGCATCGATGAACCGACTCCTGCTTTTTATCTCAAGTTTTGGATAGGAGGTAATGGCATAGTAGACGCCAATGTTTGCAAGAATGGCTATCCCGATGGTCAGTGGATAGGTGAAGATGGCATACTCAAAATCTAAGAACAGGTTGGCAAGAGGGAAGAAGAGGATATCAATGAGGAAGAGAGCAAAAACAACGAGAGCACTGGCAATTATACCAAAAATACGTGAATAGCGAACAAGTCCCTTAACGTCAAGATCGATTCGTGCAGAAAACAGTTCCTTTTCAAGGGATCTGATACGTTCGGGTGATGGCGATAAGGGATTTCTCATGACCTACAGCCGCTTCTTTTTAGGAGGTGTCTTTTGTGTCGGTTCATCAGCATACAGATCAAAAGAAGAAAGCTCTTTGTCTGCATCCACCTCAAAAAGCGGCTCGGGTTTTTGTTCAGGCGGCCCAAATCTATCCTCATCTGAGACGATTTGAGCATGGATATCAAAGAGATCGTCCTCTTTATCAGCAGGAGCAGACGGAACCGCGAACTTCATCGGCTTGTCAGAGGAAGAAGGCTCGTCTTCGGGGACGACTGGGGTAGGAATATCAGAGATGTCGTCCTCTCCACTATAATATAGAGAATCATCTGAAGAGAAAGAAACCTCAGGTTCCAGATCAGGTTCGGATAGATCCTCTTCGGGGACAAGAGGAGCCGAAATATTAGAGACGTCATCCTCACCATCGTCAGATCCAGGTTCGTCTTCAGAAACCTCAGGCTCAGAAGATGGAGAAGGTTCAGGTTCAGGTTCAGATAGATACTCTTCGGGGATGATAGAAGCAGGAATTTCAGAGGTATTATCCTCACCATCGTCAGACCCAGGTTCGTCTTCAGAAACCTCAGGCTCAGAAGATGGAGAAGGTTCAGGTTCAGGTTCAGATAGATACTCTTCGGGGATGATAGAAGCAGGAATTTCAGA
>DALTVX010000007.1 GCA_029987395.1 Methanocorpusculum sp.
CTCGCCCGGGACCATCATTCTTATCTCATCACGATTGATTTCTTCGCCATTTGCCCGAGCAAGGGCGAGAGCAAGGATTTTACGAGTTCGGATCGCATACAGATCGCGAATGTATTCGCGCAGACTTTCGCGCTCCTTCAACAGACTCTGCACGCCTTCCCCAAAGGGGTCGTCGTGAGCCGATGCCTGTTTAGATAACGCCATAATATCACCGTGGATTTCTTCATACAGGGTGGCAGGGATCTCGGCAAGCGATCCTAAGTTTCGATCGTCGATCAGATACCCATGCAGGTCGGATGTACTGATCCTACCCATCTACGTACCTCCAGATAACTCAGCGATCCCGCGGCAGCAGAGAAAAACACCCAATGCCTCGGGAACGACGTTTCGACCAGCAGTCAAGGCATATGTATTTCCAAGGATCGACATGGATAGATTGAATGAACAATCAATAGAGACACTACGCTCGCCAAACACCACAGCGTCGATAAGTGGATCAAATGCATCCAGTTGATCAACGGCGATCGGCACTACGCGCATGCCTGAGCCGCCATGGAGGGATCCTGGATGGCGGATCAGGCGCTTCACATCAGTTGTCACGGGCTCATCAGCCTGTGCCGCGCGAGATAGGACACTGGACTGAAAGGGTTCGTTTTCAGAATTAGCGATTGCTTTGATAACTTTGTTTACAAGAAGTTTTCTAGGATCATCATTGAGCAGTTTTTGAGTACCCGCAATATTTTTCAAAAATCCCACAGCAGATTTTTCAGTTATTCCAGAGAACCCGGAAAGATACATAAGTGCATCCTCTGGCGGCAGTGCCGCGATCCGCGATAGTTCATCAGACAGAGCATCCTGATATCTGAGCTGCCAACCAGACTTTTTTGATGATTCCATCATGTTGTCAAAGGATAGTCCGGTCCCAGAAACATAATTCACCAATTCACGTCGTTCAGAGGAATCCCAACCGCGAACGGAAAGAAGAGGTAGATGAACGTGATACCCGCGACCGCCTGAAAAGTTTATGTGCAGATCGCGCTTTGCAAAACCAAGCTCCAAGGTGAGCATATCGATAAGTTTGAGCAGCTCCTCTTTGACCCGTGCAAGCATAACGTCATACGGACCTCGGACGATGTGGTCTGCATCCAGATCGAAAATAACGTCAGCCCCCAGCCACTCTTTGTCTGCCATCTGAGCCGCTGAAGGATGAGTATAGTAAGCGGTCGAGTAATACGCGTGGGCGGGAACCATAGTTTTTAGATAGGTGTTTAGTTCATCTGAAGATGTAAAGGAGAGGTGGCGCCTCATCCCGGAACGCTGATTTGTAGTGAAGAAAAGAAAGCCCCATTCTCGCTCTGTTAAAGACTCTGGAGTGTAAACCGCACCTGCTCCCTGAATAGCTCCATTGTAGTAGGCGGAAAAACGTTGGCCAAGGAATTCGAGAGTGGCGGGTTTCATAAATTCTTAATCATATATGGGCCGATACGCTGATATCCCTGTCTATGGTAGTACGGTCTGACCCCAACACCACTCATTACCGCCACCAAAGAATACCCAGCTTCACGCGCAGTTTCTTCAGCACGTAACAGAAGTTGCTGACCATATGACCTATGTTGACGTTTCTCCCCCGCTCCATGCTCGCCCAATGGAACGATCTCGCCATACACATGGAGCTCCCGAATCAACGCAGCGCTTTCCAATTCAGACCTGAACACCGTTCCCGGAAACCGGAGACGAACAAAACCGATCAGTGACTCCCCCGAAACGGTCGAGAAGAAATGCTCCGTGCCGCCGCAGCAGGGATAGGTCATTACCTTCTCTTCATCGCAGGCATTACTTGGGCGACGCCCAATTTCACGACACCGTATACATTTGCATCTCCCCCCCTGCTCGATCAGTCTTGCTGCAGCCATCTGACGGATGTGTCCGTGGATCGAACCAGACACGATAAGTTTTGCTGGGATATCCCGCTGGATACGCTGAAGTCTGACATATTCAGGCAGACGACTTTTTGCATATGCCAGCAGATCAACAAGCTCGTCCTCATCATATGTGACATACGCGCCCTTTTGCCAGAGTTCCTCAAGCTCAGCTCCGGGAGTGACCAAGGTTGGATAGATCTTCAGGAAATCGGGGCAATATCGAGGGTCAGTGAAGAGAGTATCGAACATCTCACGATCACGCGGAATCGTACTTCCATACAGATTCGGCATCACATGAAAGCCAACTTTGATCCCGGCATCACGCAGGAGCGTGTTCGCACGAACACTGTCCAAAACAGTGTGTCCTCGTTTGTTTAACAACAGGAGTTCATCATCAGTATGCTGAAACCCGATCTCGACCTTGGTCACACCAAGATCGAGCATCTTGTTGATATGCTCCTCCTTGCACCAGTCAGGACGGGTCTCAAAGGTCGTAGCAATACAACGCACATCGGATTTTTCATTCTCGAGCATCAAGTCGTTAATTGATTTAGCTTCGGATTTTTTACCAGAGAACTCATTCATAGCTCGAATGCACTCAGAAACGAACCATTCCTGATACGTGAGCTCACGGGCGGTCATCGTCCCCCCCATAACGATCAATTCAGCTTTGTCAACGTGATGTCCAAGAAGTTTATACTGTCCAAGCCGAGCAATCACTTGACGATATGGGTCATATTCGTGTTGGCGTCCTCGAAGAGCAGCCGGCTCTTCCCCAGTATAACTCTGGGGAGAGTTAAAAATGTGCTCAGGGCCCCCTGGGCATGGCAGACACTTCCCATGCGGGCACGCACAGGGAGATGTCATAACAGCGACAGGAGCAACACCAGAGAGCGTTCGAGACGGTTTTACCATCAGAACACGACGGAGTGTTTCATACTCACCAGGTTCAGCAGCGCCAAGGATAGCTGAGTTTTTTGGCATAACATCAAGAGCATACCTCCGGCAGACCGAGAGTTTGATATGCTGAAGACCCTGATTTGGATCTGAAAAAATGAGTGAGATGATCTCACGGTAAATGGTGTGCTCTTCCATCGGTGATGAGATCAGTGTTCTGCAACAATACTCTGGCTTGGTTCCTGGGAAAAGGAAGTCTGGGTGGACTGCGCCGAGTTCATCTCGGAGACGATCTCATTTCCGAGAGCGAGAAGAGCAACGCGATGCAGATTTTTATTTTTATGAATATGGATCGGCGAGATCTGCAATGCATCATATTCTGCGGTCTGAACGTTTTCTCCTGAAACAGATTCATAATACTTCTTGACCTGAACCATCAACATATGTAAATGTAGTAACTCTTCTTTCTGCATTATTTTGTAACACCTCTTATCAAAAAATCTTCCTTATTATTGTCTCTCACATTGCCACATATAGGTTACTCGTCATGTTTATATCAGAGTGCAGAATAACGAGTATTTTTGATCGGGATGACACGTAAAAAACACACCATATCGTTTTGATTAGAATAATAAACCTGATTTAGCACTAGATTCACGGCGCGGGTGTAAGATAACAAAGAGATATTCAGACATCCTTATATATGAGGGCGGTAAAGAGGATGATAATGAATGATGATCTGCATACCAGGATCCAGGGCGGATTGTTCGGTTGTGCTGTTGGGGATGCTCTTGGATCCACTTATGAAGGAGCTAGAAGAGATGATATGAGAATCGTCGAGATGAGAGGAGGCGGTCAATTCAATCTGAAAAAAGGCGATGTTACCGATGATACCCTGATGATGCTGGCGCTTGCAGAAACATATTGTGAGACAGGACAATTCGACAGGGAGATCTTTTTGGATAAGGTCATCCTCACCCTCCATCAAGATGATACGACATTTGGCAGAACAACAAAGACGCTTGCCTCACTTTTGGAACAGGGATGCACGCCAAACGGGGCCGCATATGCATTTCATGTTATTTGCGGAAGTCGGACAAACGGCAGTGTTATGAGAACCATACCGATCGGTCTTGTGATGAGAGATGATATTGAAAAAACTGCCCGCAAAGTATCAACATTCACACATTATGACGGAGAGGCCGCAGACTGCTGTGCGATAATATCCAAAGTTGCGGCAGGACTGGTGGCAGGGTTGTCAAAAAACGAGGTTTTGGAAGAAATCCCTGATAAATATTTCACAGAAGAACTCTGCCCATCTATTGATACATTAGATACAACGAGATGCGCCCTTTCCTTTTTTCGTGATGGAAATGGATACGACGATGTGATCCACCGAGCCTGTGTGCTGGGCGGAGACACAGATACGAACGCCTGTATTGCAGGAGGTCTTGCGGGGATCCTCTGGGGAGTGCCGCAAAAATGGATAGATGCCTTACTGCTGAAGGACAGGATCACAGAAGTTGCCAAACGACTCAGTGATCGAATTTCATAAGACCCCTAAGTAAGGAAAAATGTTAAGTAATCAGGTAGGAACTGAACGCATCTCTACGAGCTTTAGATTTTTTATGCCCTTTGGACATTCAGTGTACGGGCCAAGGACCTCAAGGACCACATACCTACCTTTTTCCGTCAAACCGTCAGGATGACAGAACGCATAGCCTTTACAGAAGACATCGTCACAGACAGGAGAATACGTAATACGTGTTCTGCGAGTCGCCTGGCTCGTTGGGATCACCGCGGTGATAATGGTCTCTGAAACTTCCACGGCCCTGGCTCCGCCTTCGTGAACGGCGCAGGTGTGTTTTGTTTTTCTGACCGAGACAACACGATACCGCTTTCCTTCCTTGAGTTTTGCATTGTGACAGACCTTTGCCACCTTGCATGATTCGCATTCAAATGCTTTTCCTGCATATACGAACTCAGCACCCTCATGGGCAAGCACCGAACCGACTATGGTCACAATTGTTTCTTCATTATCCATAACTTACTCCTCATACAATTGGGCGACGAGAGATGACGCCTTTTCCTGTGTGATCTCCTCATCAAAGATCGTATAACGTTCTGGTCGTATTTCTTTTGCCCGGAGGATCGCCTCTATAACGACCTCATCTGAAATACCCAATTCTTTTGGGTTTGTCGGGGCGCCGATTATTCGGAGCGAGTCCCGGATCTTCTGCCAGTCTCCTCCATGCAGGATCATACTGATGATCGTACCGACCCCGCATGCTTCCCCGTGTAAAGCTATCCCGGGGACCAGCCGTTCGATCATATGGGCGAACTTATGTTCCCCCCCAGATGCAGGTCGGGAGCTTCCGGCAATGCTCATAGCAACACCAGAGGCAAAAAGAGCCTTCATAACGATCCAAGCAGCATTCTCATCAAATTCTTTTACTTTGTCAGCATTCTCGACCATCAGTTCTGCAGTGATCATCGAAAGAGTCATGGCATACTCGCTAACGTGTTCTCCTGTTTTAGTTTTGGAAAGACCCCAATCCAAAACAGCGGTGTAGTTGGCAACCATGTCCGCATAGCCAGATGCCATCAGCCGATGTGGAGCTGCGGCAAGGATGCCCGTATCGGCGACGATCGCGAGAGGCGGATGAGCAGCCACGCTCATATTTCCCTCATCCGTCATCACAGAAGCACGCGACGAGGCAATGCCGTCGTGTGAAGCGGCTGTGGGTACGCTAATGAACTGAATGTCAAGATTATAGGAAACAACTTTTGCTGTATCGATGACTCGACCCCCTCCAACGGCAATAATGAGCACAACGCCGGCATCACGGGCGAGATCTTCGATCCTTCCGATCTCATCATACGTGATCTCTCCTACAATGGAGGTGATAACCGGCCTATTTTTTAGCAGATCAAGAACGATAGAACCCACGGTCTTCATGGTCGTGCTGCCTGAAAGAAGAAGTAACGGACCCGTAATACCCAGATCGGTGATGACGTTTGGAAGTTGAAGCAACGCATCATGACCGGCGACAACATCCCTTGGCATCTGGATCCATCGGGATTTGTCAAAGGTTTTATCCTTGAGTATCCTATTATTCTTTACTTTCATAGTCGTGACCCAATATGTTAAATGAATTATATAAATGGATAGTCGAACTGGAGGGATCAACCTATACTGTCCTCCAGACGGTATTGTATGCATTATTAGTGCTCGCCGGACTGTATATACTTTACCGCTGGTTGAAAAAGACTAATATTCCGATCAATGCGCCCCTGATCCTGTCTGGCCTTTCCTATATTATTTTTGGCGCACTACTTCGGGTAGTGGAGGATACCGGGATGGTACCCGAACCCTGGTGGATATTGTTTGTCACACCTCAGGTGTATATTCTGACAGCGATTTTTGCAGTAGTTATGCTGTTTATCTCCTGGCAACTGCAGAAAAAGAATGTTGTTGTGTCATATACGACACCATTTATGATTGGAGGGGTAGTCCCCTCCCTGATCACTGCTGGATTTCTGCTCTGGTTTGGAGTGACACAGTCAGTAGTCGTTGATGTTGGCGCAGGACTTATTGTATTTCTGATTGCAGCGGCGTCAACTGCGGCACTCTGGGCAGTTCTCAGGTATGTTTTCCGTTGGGAGTATGTAAACCACCCGCTGTATCTGGTTTTGATCGCGGGTCATATGCTGGATGCCTCTGCAACGAGTTACGCTCTCTCGTTTAAGGGATATATTGAACAGCATGTTCTTGGAAGTACACTTATCGAACTTACGGGAACCCCATATGTAATGTTCGCGCTGAAAATCGTTGTCCTGATCCCAGCTATCTGGGTACTGGAAAAATTCAGGAAAGAGGAAGGCATGTCAGATATCTGGCACTTGGTACTGCTCGCAATGATCATAGTTGGCCTTGCCCCGGGTCTTCGGGACGTACTTCGTATGGTCCTTGGGATCTAATATTCAGAAATATAATCCACAACCTCTTTTTTGATAACATATTACAAATCTATGATTCGTTTTTCTGCATCATGTCACCCCAAAATGCTCATATCTCCCAACAACAAATATACACAGAATGAAAGCCTGCATTATGTGCGGCGGAGAAGGGACCCGCCTTCGCCCGTTAACATTTGAGCGTCCAAAACCCTGTATCCCGATAGCAAATAAACCATCGATCGTACACTTGGTAACGCATCTTGCAAACCTCGGATTCACTGATATTATCCTGACCATCGGCTACCTTGGTAACGATATTCAAGATGCACTTGGGGACGGATCACTCTATGGAGCAAATATCACCTACGTCTCTGAGGAGATAAAACTCGGTACCGCCGGAAGTGTCAAGAATGCCCAGAAGTATCTTGATGATGCGCCGTTCCTTGTGGTTGGAGGCGACCACATGACCGATCTCAACCTTCTGGAATTTTACCGGGATCATATGAATTCCCCTGCTATCACCTCGATCGGTCTGATCAGCATAGAAGACCCGCGTGAGTTCGGTATCGCCGAGATCGACGCGTCTTTAAGAATTCAGAGATTTAGAGAAAAGCCATCCCCCGGAGAAATTTTCTCCAATCTTGCAAGCACGGGTATTTACGTATGTGATCCAAAAATCTTTGAGTTCATCCCAGAAAACACTAAGTTTGACTTTGCCAAAGATCTCTTCCCGCTCCTGATGGAAAAAGGGTATCAAATCAATGGGTGGCTTGCACGTGGAAACTGGACGGATATCGGCAACCCTGAGATGCTGCGTGCCGCTGAAAAATGGATCCTGCAGGAAAAAACCGTTACCAGCGTGTCTGGAACGCTGAATGTGAAGGATGCTCACATAACCGGACCAGTGACTTTTGGTGACGGGATCACACTTGGGGCAGGTTCACGGATCGTCGGTCCGGTATTGATCGGAAACAGCGTTATGATCGGGGAAAATGTGATAATAGGCCCATATACGAGTATTGGAAACAACACGGTGATCAAAGCAAACGCCAAAATATTCTCCTCCTCGATTTACCATGGTGTCATCGTCGGATCCAACACAACTATCTCGGGGAGTATCATCGATGTCAACACAAATATTGGAGACAACTGTTCCATCGAACACAATACGGTGATCGGACCCCGCTCGATCCTGCAGAATAACGTTACCATCCACTCAGGGACCAGACTTTGGCCTGAGGTCATCGTGCAGGATGGGGCAGTAGTAAAAGTTCACTTACTCAACAGCAAATTCGACTCACGATTCGAAGGCTCGTAAAAAGAGAGCTTATTTTTTATTTAGAACGGGCAGCCTTTTCTTTGGCTGCTCGACATTTTTCGATCAGTTCGCGATCGTTTCCATCGGCAAACGAAAGAGCTTTGTCAAACGACTGGATCGCTTCCGTGTATTTTTCAAGAAGCAGCTGTTCATAGCCTTTGTTATACCATGCATTCGCGTCTGTAGGAAGAGCCATCAGGACACGTCGGAAACAGTCACATGCCTCCGCATGATTTCCAAGATAGCTAAGTGCCATCCCTTTATTGTTCATCGCTCCTGTAAGAGAACGTTCATACTTCAGGGCCTTGTCATAATAGAACAGAGCATCCTCATATTTTCCAAGAGAAGACAAAGCATTCGCACAGTTGAAATAACTCACCGAATGACCAGGGGCGATGGTGAAAACTGCTTTGTAACAGGATATGGCATCTTCGACCTTACCGCAGTCAAAAAGCATGGTCGCACGGTTGAACCAGTGTTCCGGACCGCGGGGTTCAAGATCACATATCCTTATCATCACCTCATCAGCTTCTTTGTACTTTTTTGCAAGTGAGAGCATGCGTGCATGACTGGTAAGGAACACCACATCATCCGGAGAAAGAGAGAGAGCCTTTTTAAAACATGCATCCGCCTCATCATATCTGTGGAAATTCGCCAGAGCATCCCCTTTATTATGGTAATAGACCGCCGAATTCGGGCGAAGTTCGATTGCTCTATCATAACAGAGGATCGAGGCTTTCTCTTCACCGACCATCGCAAGGATACGTCCCTTCTCGTGCCATGCAAAAGGATTTTCCTTATCGCAGGAGATCGCTTTGTCAAGACAGTGAAGAGCGTCCGTATATCGGTTCAACCGGATATACGACTCAGCCTGAGCAAGCCACATCGCCGAATCCGCTTCTTTTGGGGCGGCAGTTTTCGGTTTTTTCAACTTATCGAACAATCCCATGTACTGATAACCCAGTTTGTATTGAAAGATGATGAACGATTCGGAAACAGAAGAAAAAAATACGAGATTTACCGTAAGATGCTTATAACAACCCCTCTAAATTGTTAGTCAATGATATCCCCCTCATCCATCTCCGATTTTCTCAAAAGTCTGCGTAGCCTAGGATTGTTCAAACGCCTGTTTTCTTGGAAAGGTGTTATACGCGAGGCTGAAAGCGCATATGCTCAGTATCAAACCGAGACAAGCGAGAATGTAAGAAGATATCGGGACCTTGAGATTTTGTATGATCAGATTTCAGGAGATCTCCAAAGAGAGAGGGGGAAACTCGCATCACTTGATGCCTTGAGACAGGCTGAGATAAAATCTTCTCAGGACACTAGGGATAGATTCGAGTTGGTCGCGCGGGAACTTGAGGTCACCAGGGGAAAACTGTTTGGCATTGAGCAGATACGAGAGGAGCAGAGTCTCGTCGAATCTGAACGCAGGCAGGAGGAGAGGGAGAGATACCAAACACTTGAAAGGGAATTTGCACGGCTCTTCGAAGAACTCACGGACGCAAAAGGAAAAATAGCCGTCGTGGAGGGGGGGCGAGAGGAGCAGAGCCTTGCTGAATCTGTGCGCAGACAGGAGGAGAGGGAGAGATACCAGAGACTGGAAAGGGAGTTTGGACAGGTATCCGAACTACTCACAGCTGCAAAGGGAAAAATCTCCGCGATGGAGGGTGCACGCGAAGAGCTGAACCTTGCAGAATCTGAGCGCAGGCAGGAGGAGAGGGAGAGATACCGAAACCTTGAAACATCATTCACAGAACTCTCTGAAGAACTGATCCTGGCAAAAGGTAAGATAGCAGGACTCGAACGCCTTAGGATCGAACAAATATCGGGAGAGGCAGATCGAAGAAAAGAGGAGGCTGAGAAATATCTGGAACAAAAGGAGAACCTGGAAGCAGTAACACGCGACCTGATCGCCGCAAAGGAGCATATCTCGGCATACGAAAGTGTCAGAGAGGAGCAGACCGCAGAGTATAACAGAAAGATCGAACGGATCAACACACTCTACGATCAGTTGAAAAACGATCGAGAAACTCTTGTAAACGAACAGAAAAATCTTCTAGTGAAAAAGCAGGAGCAACTTGCTGTTTCCTGGCAGAAACATGAAACCGAGGTCGCGGAAAGTATCAGGACCATCTGCAGAAAGCATGATTTTGTCTGGTGTGAAAAATGTGAGTATCCACACCCGGGCACTCCAGATAACGTTATATTGATCGGTAAGATGTACACCATCTTCGATGCGAAAAGTCCGAAAAATCCAGAAGAACTTGAAAATTTCCCGACCTACCTCAAAAACCAGGCCGACGCAATGAAAAAATACTGCAAACACGATGACGTGAGAAAAGAGGTTTTCCTGGTCGTTCCGTCAAGCACGCTTGGTGTTCTCACCACCTACCAATATGATCTGGCTGAGTATGTGGTATATATCACCACGCCAGAATCACTGATCCCCATCCTACAGATCCTGAGACAGATCGAAAACTATGAGTTCACCGACACGATGAGTCCGGAAGACCGAGACAAACTCTGTCGATTCATCGGCAAACTTTCCCATGCAACCAAACGAAAGATCCAGATCGACACCTACTTTTCCAGGGAACTTATCGATGCACTTCGCGGGATCGATATGATCCCTGAGGACTTTGTCACCGAGATAGGAAAGTATGAACAGAAGGCAAAACTTAATCCCCCAATGGAAAGACGGGTGAAAATGATCGAAATCGACGATGTGGAAAACGAAGTCAGGAGGATGGAAACAGAGATCGCGGTCAGAACAGCGGTCGGGGAATGATCAGTTTTTCCCTTCTGCAGTTATCAAAGCATTTTTTATGATCCCTGCAAGGATCGGATTTTTTGTTTTTGCTGCTTCTTTAAGCGCCTCTATCACATGCTGACCACCAATACATCCAAGGGACGCCGCGGCCGCAGCACAAATCCCGGGTTTTGGATCAGCTAGACAGGCGATCAGAGCAGGGACCACATCCGGCCTTTGTGAGTTCCCAAGAGCCGATGCAGCAGCACGACGAACTCCTGGGATCGGGTCAGAAAGAAGAGGAATAAGAGTGTCTTCCAGATGGAGTTTTTGTTTTCGGATCGACTCGGCCGCCGCTGATCTCACCGAAGGGTCAGGGTCCCCGCATAATGTAATGAGAACCGATATCTCTGCCGTTACCGAGGCAAGAGCACGGCGAACATACGGCGATACATCAGAAGTGAGCGAGCCGGGAGTCAGGGCATCCAGAACATAAACAGATGCTGCGCGAATATCCTCACGTTCGTCATCTAAACACTTGGAAACAAAAGAACATTCATCTGCAGATAGCTGCCGACCGCGCAGACCGGAAAGTGCTGCCAGTCGGATCCCAGGAAGATCCTGTAACAAGGAGATAAGAACAGGGACGACCACTGAATCGTGATACACCCCAAGCGACATCGCAGCGATCTCGCGAATGTCCGACTCAGATGAGGAAGCAGCAGAAATCAGCGGAGGGATAGCGGATGGGACCCTGAACTGACCAAGCGCTTGGACCGCAGCATATTGTGTCGGCAGATCCTTGGAGAAAACACCGGTCACCAATATCTCAACAGCCGGTTGACCACCATCTATGAACAACATCAGTGCAGCTTCTCGAACCCCGAGGTCCTTTGCAAACAGATATGGAAGATACAGCGCATAATTCAGGTCTGTAGAATAATTTCGCAAGGCCCAGAGCATAACGCGCTGAATGAGGGGATCATCCTCTTCCAGTGCGGACAAAATATGAGGGAGAGAAGCAGGATCTTTCAGGGCGCATATCTTATTGGCCGCGTCCTCCTGCCTTGCGATATCATCACTCCGAACCGCAGCGACAAGATCAACAAAGGCAGCTTTTTTCATAGGGACTCAGTTTTTAACGTCGGTTACTTTGATAAGATGCCAGCCAAATTGGGTTTTGATCGGGCCCAAAATATCGCCTGTATTTGCCTTGAAACATGCATCCTCAAATGGTTTTACCATCTGGCCTTTACCAAAGTAGCCAAGATCCCCGCCGGCATTCCCGGAAGGACACTGAGAGAACATCTTGGCGAGTTTGGCAAAGTCGTCGCCTGCAGCGATCTGCTGCATTATCTGTTTTGCTTCAGACTCGGTCTTTACTAAAATGTGAGATGCTTTTACCCGTACCATACTTATACCATATCGTGTTCACGACCAATAAGCCCTACGGTTTCCAGACGTGATCAAGGATAGCCTCTGAGGCCTCCACGCCGCCATCCAGATACGCAGCTCCCATCAGAGCCTCAAAGCATTCTGCAGACACACGACCGCTTGTCCAGATCTGCATACGAAGTTCGCCTTTTCCCCATTTCATGTACCCTGGAAGACCGATCTCCTCGGCAAGCCGGCGAATGACCGACATGTTCACTAGATCTATTTTTTTCCGAGTGATCTCTCCTTTATCGAACTCGCCTTCATCAATGAGTCGGCGGATCACGACCAGATCCAAAACAGCATCTCCCAAAACAGCAAGAGAATCCATCGTATCACTCATGGAAAGTTCGTTTTCCCGAGCATAGGCAGTACGGGTGAGGGCATGTGTTAGAAGATCTTGATCGATAAAAGTGTAGCCGATCTTTGTGAATAAATCAGAGTAGTTCATTCTATTCTCCCGTATTGGTTAATGATCTGGATCAGAGAGGTGAACCCTTCCATCTCCATCGCCAAAACACCGGTCAGATCCATGCCCATGCTTGTCTCACCATCCGCAGAAAGGGTCTCGGGCCCTCGAATGACCCGACGATCGAGGATGATCTCGGCCTCCGGATCATGAACAAATGCACGACCTGGGATAATGACGGTCTCTTCAAGCAAGGAGTGATCCAGCTTATTCAGATCGTCGATCGTGATAAGACAGGAGATCTCCTTGTCGACTGGAACGACCATTCCTTCGGGGGCACCGCAGGAACCAAGGATTTCAGCTATAAATGGAGCGGCAATACTGCCGGTGATCACAGATGCACGGCCTGTGATCCGGGGCAGAAGGCGGAGAAGGTCTGGTTCATTTCGGATCGCAAAAGGCGAATCGAATGCAGGATCATAGAGGGGGGTGGCAGAAATACGCAGTTTTGGGAACCGCGCCGCAGCGTCACGAACGATTTCCCGAAACTCGTCAACTGTATGCACACGCTGGTTTTCGATGACTGGGGCGTTATCCAGGATGAGACCTTGGTTTTCCCGGTTAGCAAACCTCATGAGGATCACCCCTTTGACACCGATCTTTTCCAACCACCGAAGCGTGTTCCAGAGAACTTCACCATCATTCACTTCAGCGAGAAGGACCAGAGCGGCGTAAACATCGATTTTTGCGGCAAGCCGTTCCATTATGTCGAGGGAGGCCTGAGGTGTCGGATCATGCATGTATTTTTCCCGAAGAGCCGGGTCTGAAGCAAAAATCGTGAAGGAGACCTCCTTCATATTATTTTTGATCATGAAATCGGCGACACCGACGTCATCGAAACCTTTCCCACTGGTGTATCCAATGTGGAGTGGGACATTAAGGGATCCGAGGATCTCAATCAGCGAGGTGAACTCCGGATAGCAGCTCGGATCTCCACCACCAGAAATAGTTATTTTGGAAATATCGCCACTGATCATCTGCAGATCGGCAAGGAAATGATCGGCAACATCTTTGAGTGAGTAAAAGCCGGTATACTCTTCTTTTACCCCTTTGGAACAATAATCACAACCTTTTTTGAACGGCATGCAGTATCTGCAACCGAAAGGCGGTACATCTTTTGCATGTTTAAAGTAACAGTAAGAGCAAAAACCTCGGCAGTCTTTACCGGGTTTTCCTCCTATGTCTATCGTAAGATGCACCATAATTATGTAAGTATATTGGCGTCTTTGAATATGAAACCAATCAGTTGATTGGACAGGCTCTTTCCTCCGACCTCCTTTGAAAGAATCTTCATGCCATCTGCGGCTCGTATGATATCTTCCCTGTAGATGGTGTCGTGATTTTACCCTAGTTGTCAAACGTGTCGGCAAGTGTTTCTGAGCTCAGTTTAAGGAACAAAGGAAGATGCTGGCTTTGATTTGTGTATTTGCCAATTTGATACTTTTTACGGAGGAAAGGAAGGAGAAGAGGTATGGTTCAAAAAGAAGTGAGGCATACAAAATGTGTGGGGCGTCTCTCTATTTTGTGTAAAATAGTAAAATAC
>DALTVX010000073.1 GCA_029987395.1 Methanocorpusculum sp.
CCGTTCATCGTATGCTGTTGCATGTTCTCGCGGTTCTTTGACCTGGCAGGAGGCGCCTGTGGCATGTTATGTTGTCCCGGAACTCATTTCACGCGATCGCGTATAGATCGTACGGGGGCCTAAAACATGTCTGATATTTTCGGCACGTTTGATTTATTTGTTCTGATAGTTATTATTTTTTTCGGCGAAGATGCCTAGTCAGGTGAGTCTTTACAATCTGGATCCAACTATTTTGGAGGCTGTCCAATCGTTTCAACTGCGAGTTGGGCAGCTTCGCGTGGCACCCTCCTCTTCGTTATCTATAAATATTCATGGTGGCAATCTTATTACGCACTTTTGTCTGCTGATATAGTGTAGTGGTCAATCATGCCGGCCTCTCACGCCGGCGACTCGGGTTCAAATCCCGATATCAGCATTGTTTTTGCATCTTTGGTTGTTTTTGGAAGGGAGCAAAGTTGAGAGCTATGACTTTTTCGATACCGATCTATAAAAGTTAACAGCATATAAATCTCTTTTGGCATTCGTTTACACACTCATATTTATTTCTGTATGACCAATTGAATCATACGTGTCTGATGTCATTGTCATAGGGGGGGGGCCTGCAGGGTCGACCGCAGCTCGAATATGCTCCAAAGCCGGTTTGTCCACACGGGTCCTGGAAGAGCATTCCTCTTTAGGCTACCCCGTTCAGTGTGCGGGTCTTCTCTCGAACAATGCCTTTGCAGAGTGCGAGGTTTCCGAAAGATCGGTATATAATACAGTTCGCGGAGCGAAGATATGTGGATCCGATGGGCATTTTCTCTCTTTTGATGCAAAAATGACGAAGGCGTATGTCGTTGATCGGGGTAGTTTGGATCATGAGATGTCAGTCCATGCAGTTGAGGCTGGAGCGGAATATTCTCTCAAGACCTGTGTGACTAAGATAGATCCGAAAAAAAGAATCGTCCACACTGCCGGAGGCGAGGAGATACCCTATTCTCTTCTTATTGCTGCGGATGGTCCGCGAAGTGTTGTAGCTCGAAGCCTTGGGATCGCGCCGTCACCGCTCATATACTCCGGCATTCAGGCAGAGATCCCTTGGGAAGGAGATCCGTCTCTTGTCGAGCTGCATCCAAATGCTGCTCCTGAGTTTTTTGCTTGGGTCATTCCTCTCTCTGGAAGCAGGGCGCGAGTGGGTCTTTGTGGTATGAAAAATGTTCCTGAACTTTTTGCAAATTTCCTCTCACAATTTTCTGTAAGTACTATCCATTCAGTCACGGGCACGATCCCAATTGGGGTCCGGCGTAAAACGTTTGGATCCGGATGTATGCTTGTAGGTGATGCGGCCGGTTTTCCCAAGCCCACATCAGGCGGTGGAGTGTATACCGGAATCCGCTCTGCCAGGTTTGCTGCAGAGGTCGCGATCAGATCCGTGGAAGCTAGTGACACAACGGATGTGTTCCTTTCCCAGTATGAGGGATTATGTCGTGAGGACTTCGGCCGTGAACTTGATATGGGTTTGAAGGCTCTGCAGTTTCGCAGAAATTTAGCCTCGGAGGATATAAATGCGGTTATCGATGCTCTCAACAAGCCAGATACACTTGATCTCATCACTTGTTTTGGTGATATGGATCGTCCCTCCGATCTGTTGAAACGTTTAGCGATGAAACCTGAGCTTTACGGAACGTTTGGGAGGGTCGGGATAAAGGGTTTTGTCAGGTCAATCTTTGGATAAAATTATGAAAAAAATATTTTTTTAGCATGATGGCCTGTACGTATTTCTCGTCTCTCATGTATTACTAATTCAATCGTCTTTATGTTCTCAAAACATACATAATCCATTACAATGCACCTTATTGAAACCCGGGACCTTTGTTACTCATATAGTACATCCAAAGAACCTGTCCTGAACAATATCAATTTCATCGCCGGAAGAAAACAGCGCATTGCCGTTCTTGGTCCAAATGGAGCTGGAAAAAGCACACTTTTTCGTCATTTAAACGGTATTCTCAAGCCAAAGTCCGGTTCGGTTTTGATCAGAGGCGAACCCATCACCAAGGCAAACATTCACGAGGTGCGAAAGTTTGTCGGGCTTGTCTTTCAAAATCCGGATGATCAGGTGTTTTCAACTACGGTCGAACAGGATATCGCATTTGGTCCCTGCAATCTTGGACTGGATGACGAGACAATTGCACATCGTGTGGATTCTGTTGTTCGAATGCTTGGCTTAGAAGATCTCCGTACCAGGGCCCCTCATCATCTTTCAGGAGGTGAGAAAAAACGAGTTGCCATCGCCGGAGTTTTGGCCATGGAGCCACAAGTCATCATACTTGATGAGCCAACAGCGGGTCTCGACCCTCAGGGGGTCAAGGAACTCTTTGGTTTTCTAAATGACCTCCCTGAAAAATATGGGTTCACGGTCATATATTCGACACATCAGGTTGAGTTGGTCCCGGAGATGGCGGACTGTGTTTATGTCATGGAGAAGGGAGAAATCACTGGATACGGCACTCCACAGGAAATTTTCTTGCAGGATGAGCTTCTTGCCCGTGCCCACCTAGAACTGCCCGCACTTCCAAAACTCATCCGTAATCTCCAGTCACAGGGGGTGAACATCGAGTCCGCCTACACCTATCAGGATGCTGAGGACGCATTCATGAAAGCCTTTGGAAAAGAGCCCGTTTCCCGCGAAAAAAAGGCATCTTATGCCATACCCATCTCTGAAGACTCTTCTGATAGTCATAACGGACATCACCACCACCATCCTCACCAAACATGACGTTGATCGATGAACTGTTTGATATAGAGCATGAAGCTTACCGAAAAAGCCCGATCCACTCAATGGATTCACGTGTCAAACTTATTCTCTGTTTATTGGGACTTCTGATAACTGTTGTTTTACCTTACATCAGGATCGCGAATCAGATCGTAGCTTGGCCACAGTTGTTTGCCCTACTCGTGATCTACATGCTGTTTTGCGGCCTCTATCTTCTATCCGGCGCTTCAATAAGGTACTATCTCGTCCGGCTTATACTTATTATGCCGTTTGGGTTGTTCTTCATTCTTCTTCAGCCGTTTTTTGGAAACCCGTATTACGATGCGTATCATGTTTTGTTTTCTTTCCCGTTCGGGATCAATATGTACTGGGAGTCGTTGATTTTTGGTCTGTCTCTTTTTGCCAAATTCATCATCTCACTCTCGTTTATCATTCTTCTTTCAGCCACAACAACGATGCAGGGTATGCTTGAGGGTGCTTCTCGTCTACATGTTCCCCGACTATTTATAACGGTCATGAGTTTGACCGTCCGATACCTCTTTGTTTTCGCACTGGTGTTTAAGAAGATCCAGTCCGCATTTGCCTGCAAATGTTTCCGCTGGTCTGACCACAGTCTTCCACTCAAATACCGGCTCAATGTGATCGGCAATGCAGCAGGTTCATTATTTATTCGCGCGATGGATCAGGGGGAGCGAACATATGTTTCTATGTGCTGTCGCGGATATGCCTCTGAATCTTCCATGCATATTTCAAAAAAATCGCTTGCTTTTGCCGAGTGGATATTCCTTGGAGTTGGCATAGGATATCTCCTTCTTTTTCCAGTAATGGTGTATCTCATATTTTAACGCGTTTTTCTTGTCTCGCGTCAAATTCTAAGTCTTTTGCAGACGATGCCATCCGCGCATATCACATTGCTTCGCGCGTGTCCGCGATGTTCAATTCGCTCCTTAAAACTCCCCTAATATCGAGATTTAAGGCGAATGTGTCGATATTTTTATTTTGCCTTTACATAAGTATTTACAGTGATAAATCAACATAAAATATAGGAAGTTCCACAGGATTGAGGCGACGTGGGTTAACTTACTCCGGGGAGCCGGATAGGGGGTCTGACCAACCTCCGAATGCTGCAGCCATTGAGATAAACGAGGTGCCGGGAAGACGAAAAATCGTCTCGCCCTGAAATTTATCCAACAGCAGGTAGCCACACTATTTGTGTAATCACTCACTAAAAAACGAGGTGAAAACCAAATGCAGAACAAACCTACGGCAGGCAAAAAGGACGCAGCTCCAGTTAAATCAGCAGCAGCTCCAAAAGCAGCCCCAGCACGCGAAGAACCCTCAAAGAAAGGAAACCGCAAATAATGCGGTCTCATTTCTTAAGGTAATAAAAGTTGAACATACCCTTATGTGAGGCGGGCACCCCGTTTCACATAAGCTCGCCCGAACCCAGACACTTATACGATTTGTTCTTTTTTGACTTGTTTATTTCTGAAAGGATACTGTAGATTTCCATCTCTACATGAATCGAGGAATTAAAGGGATAAGAAATATCTTGAGATATACCTTCTTAAGTTAGCTGTCTCACTCGGACTTTGCGTTGGCCAGCATCAGTTTGATTCTGTTTTCCTGATTGATCCGGGTCGCTCCAGGATCATAATCCACCGCGACGATGTTTGAGTCCGGATAGTCAATTTTTAGTCTTCTCATCATGCCCTTCCCAACCACATGGTTTGGCAGACATCCAAACGGCTGTGTACAGACAATGTTTGGGGTGCCTGATTGTATAAGTTCCAGCATCTCTGCAGTAAGGAGCCAGCCCTCTCCCATTTTGTTACCGTATCCAAGGTATCCTTTGACGCATTCCTGCAGATCGGAAAATGTTCCCATAGCACGAAAGCTCCCTTCTTCTTTGATCACATTGATCATAGTTTTTTGGCAGTTTTCAATATATCCCTGAGCAAAACCTATTGCTATCTTCTTGAGTTTGCTCCCACCATACAGATCCACATCAACATATCTGTTGTTGAATTTGAAGAGCATGAAGTCGGTTATACCTGGTACAATTACTTCCACACCTTCACTGGTCAGGAAATCCTCGAGATTATTGTTTCCGAGCGGAGCATACTTGATATAGATCTCGCCGACAATACCGACCCGGATCTTCTTTTCTGTAATGCGGGGAATTGCTGCGAAATCGCGGACCATTTTCCGCATATATTTTATCATCTGCCGGCGGCTCATTCCTTTTCCATGGACGAAAAGATCAACGAGGTCATTTGTCCATTGTGTGATCAGAGCATTTGTCGCTCCTTTTTCTACCTCATATGGTCTGCACTGATTTCCAAGATGAACTAATAGATCACCATACAACATGCCGAATATGAGCCGGCGTGCAACTTTTAGCGGGATATCAAACCCAGGATTCTTTTCAAGGCCCGAAAGATTGATCGAAATCACAGGAATAAACTCAAGGTCCGCTTTTTTTAGTGCTTTTCTGAGAAGGTGGATGTAGTTCGAGGCACGGCATCCTCCTCCGGTCTGGCTGATAAGGAGGGCCACTTTGTGCGGATCATATCTTCCGCTTTGGACGGCCTCGATCAGCTGACCTATAACGAGAAGAGCAGGATAACAGGTGTCATTATGTACATATTTTAGTCCGGTCTCCACGATCTCCCGATTGGTCGAGGTAAGAATATCGATCTTAAATCCTTCGAGTTCGATGATCCTCTTCAAAAGATGAAACATCACCGGAAGCATCTGGGGCATGATGATCGTGTACTCGTTTTTCATCTCCTCGGTGAAAAGGAGTCTTCCAGTCTCATCGTATACTAGTTCTGCCATATTACGCTCTCTCCCGTGCTTCGACCGCTGCGATGAGGCTCCGAAGACGGATCTTGACCGCTCCTAGGTTGGTGATCTCATCGATTTTGATCTGGGTGTAAAGTTTTCCGCCGGTCTCAAGGATATCACGAGTCTCATCTGTTGTGATTGCATCGATCCCGCAACCAAACGAGACCAGCTGGATGAATTCCATGTCTGGTTGAGTGCAGACATATCTGGCGGCAGAGTAAAGTCTTGACTGGTATGTCCACTGATTCAGGACCTTTCTTGGTTCTTTTTCCATGAGATGTGAGATGGCGTCCTCGCTGATAAGAACAAACCCATAAGAAACGGCAAGTTCATCGATCCCATGGCCGATCTCCGGGTCGATATGATATGGCCTGCCTGCCATAACAAGGATCTTTTGTCCGTTTTCTCTGGCGTAGTGAATGTACTCTTCGCCCTTTTCACGAATCTCTGCTTTATAGGTCTCGTAGGCGTCATAAGCTGCTAGGACTGCCGCCTTTGTTTCATGTTTCGGGATGTCGAACTCTTTTTTGAAGTAGGTTGCGGCACGTTTGGCAAAATCTTTGGGTCTGTGCAGACCGAAGTATGGAATCAGGAACCTGACCTTGGCGACTTCGGCAATGTTTGCCGCAAGGAGTTCTGGATAGTAGGCGACCACAGGACAGTTGAAGTGGTTGTCTCCTGCTCCTTCATCAAAGTTGTAGGGCATGCAGGGGTAAAAGATCGTGTCGATACCCTCATTTATCAGAGCAATAACATGTCCGTGCATAAGTTTTGCAGGATAACAGACCGTGTCCGAAGGAATGGTGTGTTGTCCGAGCCGGTAGATGCTCCGGGATGATTCTGGAGATAATACCACCTCAAAACCGAGTTTGGTAAAAAATGCATGCCAGAACGGAAGGTTCTCGAACATGTTGAGCCCAAATGGTATGCCGATCTTTCCGCGTGGTCCGGGGACGCCGGTCAATGAAAGCAGCCGATCATACTTCCACTTCGCCAAATTTGGAAGATCGGCCTTCTGCTTTCCAAGAGGTCTCGTACATCTGTTTCCTGAGACGAATCTGCGTCCGTTATCGAAGGAGTTGACGGTCAGACTACAGTGGTTCGTACAGAGTTTACAGGTGATAGGTTTTGCAGTGTGAATAAAATCAGCAAGCTGTTCATAGGTAAGTAGACCAGATCCTTCTAACGCTGTATCCTTCGCAAATAGAGCTGCTCCGTATGCCCCCGATATCCCTGCGATAACGGGTCGAGTGACCTCACGTTGCAGCTCCTGTTCGAAGCTTCGAAGAACCGCGTCGTTTTTAAATGTCCCTCCTTGCACGACGATATGTTTTCCCAAATCATCAGCATTTGCTGCACGAATCACTTTATAGACTGCATTTTTGACGATCGAGATGGAAAGTCCGGCAGATATATCGGCAACCGTCGCTCCGTCCCTTTGTGACTGTTTCACCGATGAGTTCATGAAGACGGTGCACCGTGAACCAAGATTTACTGGATGCTCGACAAATAAACCGATCTTGGAAAACTCCTCGATCTCGTATCC
>DALTVX010000074.1 GCA_029987395.1 Methanocorpusculum sp.
CCTGTGCCTCGAGTTCAGCAAAGACAGCTTCAGGTATTATTATCGTTGCGTCACGGTATTCCCCTTTCTCGAGCAGGGCGGTAACGCGGCCGTCAATGACGACGCTGGTATCAGGTACGAGTATCATAAAATATTCAACCAATATTTATGGGGTTTCAATAGGATATTAGTATAGTGTTCCTAGTAGACGGGCAAATGACTCATTATGAATAGATATCTTTTGGATCCTTGAATCTTTCAAGAATCACCTCACCGTCGATCGTGCGGAAAAAACAACTGACATATCCTTCGTGACATGCACACCCGGTCTGCTCTACAAGATACAATAAACAATCCAGATCACAGTCGACACAAACACGAACGATCTTCTGAAGATGTCCTGATTCCTCACCTTTTTTCCAGAGTTTGTTTCTCGAACGGCTGAAGTAGTGAGCGTAGCCAGTTGAGAGCGTAAGAGAGACCGCCTCTTCACTCGCATAAGCAAACATAAGGACCTGAAGGGTTTTTGCATCCTGAACGATAACCGAGATGAGTCCATCTGTGTAATTAAGTGAAGGGAAAAGATCAGCCATAATTACTCAGTATTGGTTTTTTTATGAGATAAGAGAATCTCTTCTCTATGATAATTCACGCCTTTTACCCGAAGATCCCATGAGATCGTGGAGATAACAGATGGACCAAAAAAGGATGCGAGCTCCTCAGGTTCGAAGTAATGCGTGATGATCCCATCGCCCCGCAAAAATGATGAAGGCTCCACCTCGACACCTTTTCCAAACCGGAAATCGTTTCTGGAAAAATCTTTGAAATAAAACATGCCTCCCGGTTTTAGAACACGAAGCATTTCACCCACCACTGTTTTTCTTTTCGATAGTGAAAGATGCCCCAGAACATGCCAGCAGAATACGACATCAAAAACAGCATCTTTGAACGGAAGAAAACAGATGTCCCCAACCAGAGCCGACGGCCCTGCCTGTTTTACCGCAGACTCAGATATGTCGATCCCAATTACGTCGGGACCGAGCGACTCAAGTGTTTTTCCATTCCCACACCCGGTCTCAAGAATCAGAGAGCCCGCCTGGATCTCCGGAAGAAGATAGGAAGCCCCGCCCCACCGCGACCCCCGCTTTTCATAATCGTTCTCCCATCCCATTTACAAACGAACCGAAACGCCGCGTGATGCAAGATACTCCTTGACAGAGTGAATCGTCAACTCGCCGTAATGGAACACACTCGCCGCAAGACAGGCATCAGCTTTTCCTTTGACAAAGCCGTCATAGAAATGCTCCAGAGTACCTACACCGCCGGACGCGATCACCGGAACATCGACATTCTCCGATACGGCCGCGGTGATCTCCAGATCGAATCCGGTCTTCACGCCGTCGGTCTCCATTGACGTGAGAAGGATCTCGCCCGCACCTCGACTGACCGCGTTCTGGGCCCATGAAACGGCATCAATGCCGGTCCTCTCACTTCCCCCATAGATGACCACCTCATACCAGCAGACCCTGCCGTCCGCGAGCCGGATCGGGGTCACCCCTTCACGCATCTCATAATTTCTTCGAACATCCTCAGCAAGTACGATACACTGGTTCCCAAACAAATGGGAACCTTCGGTCAAAACTTCAGGATTTTTTACTGCTGAGGTGTTCAGACTGACTTTATCGGCACCGGCACGCAGGATCTCCTGAATATCTTTGACCGTGCGGATCCCTCCTCCAACGGTCAGAGGAAGAAAAAGCTGATCGGCCGCTCGACCGATCACGTCGATCATAGTGCTGCGATTGTCCTTGGATGCGGAAATATCCAGGAACACGACTTCGTCAGCACCCTGTTCATTATATCTTGAAGCGAGCTCGACAGGGTCACCTGCATCACGCAGACCTTCGAAATTTACTCCCTTTACCACACGCCCTGCTTTCAGATCAAGACAGGGGATGATTCGCCGGGTAAGTGCCATAGAATACTGTTGGTGTTTTTTGGAGAAAAACCTGTTTGAAAAGAGGAGGGATCATTTTTCCAAAAATGCGATCAGATCGTTCATTCGTTCCATCGTCTCTCGATACCCATCATCGTAGAGCGCGGCAAGTTTCGTTTTGTTTGTCTCAACTCTACCGATGTTCACTGGCTTTTTTGGACGGAGCACAAAAGCCCTGCCAGCAGACTCCTCACCTTCGACAAGGTCGAGGGCCTGATTATATCTGACATGCCGAGTTGCAAGTTGGTCGACCAGGTTTGGATAATTTCTGTAGGCGAGTTTCAGAAGAGGGACGATCTTCATCGGTTCCTTTCGATACGTGATATCCTGAGTCAAGGCAATGACATTTTTAATATTACCATCGGCGATGGATCTCTGCAGAGGAATAGAATCGACCACACCCCCATCCAAGTATTCTATTCCACCGACGCGAACTATTTTTGCAAGGAGCGGGAGAGAACTTGAGGCCTGAAGCATATCCACATCTTCACGCATATTTTTCAGATGGAAATATTCGGCCTCGCCCGTCGTACAATTGGTGGCAACCACATAACATTTTCCAGAATATTTGGCAAACGCTTCATAGTCGTACGGATCCAGCTGCTCGGGAATGATGTGATAGAGCATCTCAGGACCAAACAAATTTCCGGTTCGAAGAAGGCTCCAAAAACTGCAGTATCGTTTATCTCCAATATAATCAGTTGTTACGCGATATGCCCGGCCACGCTGTCTCGATATGAAACATGCAGCATTACACGCCCCCACAGATACGCCGTAACAACTGGAAAACTCCAGATCATTATCCAGAAATGCATCTATGACCCCTGCGGTATATGCTCCCCGCATACCCCC
>DALTVX010000075.1 GCA_029987395.1 Methanocorpusculum sp.
CAGCATCACGCTCAAAGATATCCTCAACCCCACCGAGATGCCGTTTGAAAACACCATCCGACGCATGTATGTGATCGTGAAAGGCATGCACGAGGATGCACTCAACGCCCTTGAGCAGGGACGCCACGACCTCGCCGAGGACGTCGTCGCACGAGACGCGGATGTGGACCGTCTACACTGGCTGGTTCACCGACAATTCTCTTTGATCGTCGAAAACCCGTCCCTTTCCCTAAAGATGGGGATCACTCCCGCGATCGCCGCGACCTATTATCAGATCTCGCGAGTCATTGAAAGGGTCGGCGACCACACGGTCATCATGGCCGAGGCGGCGATGATCCTTATCGACAAAGGTGTTGACCAGATGCTTGTGATGAAACTGACCAAGTTGAGCACCTTTTCACTGGAGATCTTCAATAAAAGCATTCAGGCCATATTTTCGGGCAGCATTGCCGGAGCAAATAAGATCATCAGCGAGGTTGAAGATATGGAACCCCAGTACCACAGCCTTGCAGAATCGATACGAAAAATGCGGGTCCCTGAGGCGGTCGCGGTGAACCAGATAATTCTAAGTCTTCATAGAGTCACCGAATACAGCTCAGATGTCGCCGAGATCCTGATCAACAGAATGGTTTCGCAATAGATGCTGGTCTCTGAACTTCGGACCCGCTTCAAAGAAGAAGGGATCACCCCCTCGCTCGTTGCAGATTTCGAGCAGCATGTCATGGCGTTTTACGAGGCGAAAGGGCGGCATGATATGGAATGGAGGCACACGAACGACCCGTATAAAATTGTGGTCTCGGAGGTTATGCTCCAGCAGACCCAGGTTCCAAGGGTGGCGACGATGTATCCAAAGTTCATGGAGAGGTTCCCTGACATCTATGCTCTGGCAAATGCAGATCAGGCAGAGCTTCTTGCCGCATGGCAGGGTATGGGCTACAATCGCCGTGCTCTAAATCTCAAAAAACTTGCGAACGTCATCGTGGATGAATTCGGCGGGGAGATCCCCGATGACCCCATGATCCTAAAGACCCTGCCCGGGATCGGGCCTGCCACCTCCTGCTCGATCGCGGCCTTCGCATTCGACCGACCGGTGGTGTTCATCGAGACGAACATCAGGCGGGTGTTCATTCATTACTTTTTTGATGACGGCGTGACGGTGGATGATCAGGAACTCCTCCCGCTTGTTACAGCGATGCTCCCGACAAACTCTCGAGAGTGGTACTGGGCCCTGATGGATCTTGGAACTGCTTTAAAGACGAGCGTGAAAAATCCGAATCAACGAAGTCGTCACTACACAAAACAGAAGGCCTTTGCAGGCTCTGATCGGGAGATCCGCGGCGGTGTTTTGAAACGGATGCTTGAGCAGAAGAGCGGAAGCCCGGAAGTTTATGCAAAAGAGATGAATGAGGATGCAGAAAGGGTGAGGGGGATCATGGATAAAATGGTTGGGGAGGGATTTTTCGTGCGGGAGTCTGAAGATGAGTACAGGTTGTCAGGTGAGGGCAGAGATGGAGAGGATTCCATCTGAAGAAATGTGATGGGGATAGCAGCGGATCATCGCGGGTGG
>DALTVX010000076.1 GCA_029987395.1 Methanocorpusculum sp.
CATTTCAACCTGACCGTCAACAGCTCAGACAAAAAAACGTTCGCCGGATTCACACAAAAGTATCCGAAACCACAGACATCCAAAGTCATCCATGCTCTCATCAGAAAGCACATGAAAGGAGAAACACCTGAAAATGCCTGACTATCGAGTGTATGTCCCCGAAACCAAAGCTTCGGTCCTGTATCAATTCAAAGAACAGTTCGGCAAAGAAGGATCCCCCATGGTCGTAAACTTCATGGAAGCAACCATCACGGGAAAAGAGATCACAGCCGAAAACATGGGAGCTGAAATATCCCGCGTCTACAAAACCTTCTTCGGCGACATCGACGATGAACGCGAATTCGTGCAACTTCTTGGCGGAAAAGAAAGCGCGAATGCTGCGATCAACAACCGATCGATCGAGCTCTACAAGAAATATCCTGATATCTATCTGGATGTCATTGAACAGTTGAAAAAAAATCACCCAAACTTAGCAAAAACTAAAGGAAATTGAAAATGGCAATAAAACATGATGCCTGCCCGATGATGGTCTTGAAACAAAATCAGGGAACAGGCAATAAACAATGTGTACTGCAAAGAGAAAAAGCAACCGCCCCTTATGAGGGTCGACAATGACGCAGGAACACAAACCCTGCCTCGGTCTCCGGATAGCAGACCGGGTGATCCTCTCAAAGATTCTTTCTGGGGCTTGGAATGTCGATGGGGAAAATGGCGAGCTCATATCGGCAAAGACCGGAGAACCTCTCAGGTTCAATAAAAGAAATAACGGATACCTCTATACGTGCGTGAATTACCGAGGATATAATATTCCTATCTCCAAGCATCGAGCCGTCTATATCGCCGGATCCTGTAAAACTATGGACGACCTTCCGGTCGATCTGAACATGCATATCGATCACATCAACGGAAACATCGAGGACTGCCGGCTGGTAAACCTTCGGCTGATCCCGTTCTGGGACAACAACCATCCGATGTCTGGGTTCAAAAGCCGTATTTTTTCCGATGAGCAGGTGGAAGATATCCGGCAAAGGTATGCAGACGGCGAGTTTCCTCGCACCCTTGCAGCTGAATTCCAGGTGAACAAATCCACGATCCATCGGCTCGTTTCCCGGAAAACATACGCGGAGGTGGGTCTGTGAGCAACAACGGAACAGAATATCTGAGACGGATCAAATTCTCCTGCCCTATCTGCCTAAATTCAATCGTAGAAAAGGCATGGGTCGAGGACAAAAACGACCTGAAACAGGTCATATTGAACTGCCCGGTCTGCGGATCTCCGACGCTTCGGATCGATTCGCCGGACGACGACATACAGTTCTTCTCATACTTTGATATGCGAAAGACGATCAACGAACGGATCCAGGATCAGCAGGAGGATACCTATGACTACAATTGATACCGACATCATCAGAGCTGCTCTTGAGGCAGTATATCCCGCACCAAAGGGGGAATACGAACACACGTTTTACTGCCAGGAGGTACAAAAATCTCTGATCGGTCTGACAAAAACCTATAAATCTCTATTTCTGGAAGGGGTGAACGAGATCGAAGCCGGGGGACTTCTGTCTGCTGCTTTCATTCTCAGGAAGGAGGAACGAACAACACGTGAGGTGAATGTGCCTTTGCTGCGGAAAAATCTCCCGGATCTTTTCCAGGAGATCGTGCATATCTCAACAGGGAACGCTGCAAAGCTTCTCTCGAACCGGTTCATCTATGCTGAAGTGAAGAAGCTGATCGGTGGCCGGATCACACACTATGATGAGGTGAATCTGGATGATCTGGAGGCGAGACTTCCCGAGCCGGAGTTTTCAGAGTATGTGAAGATAACGTTGGCCGCGAAAGGGTACACTGTTTACGAGGTGAACTGATGATGATCCGCGATGCGAATAAGAATGAGGGAGGGACCCGTCAATGAGGTACTGGTATAGCTGCCCGGAACTTCTGAATAAGGAGACGTTGAAGGATCTTCTGATAAAGCATAAGAGGATCTCGGTGGTGGCTCTTCATCTTGGATGCAGCCGTCATTCGGTTGAGACTGCTATGAAGCGGCACGGGATCGAATTTCCGTTGGGCAGTGTTGTGAACAAGATCGTTTAACGGTCAAAACTTTGGGATATTCTCTCGTTTTTGTCTAAACGAGAGCGAAATTCCAACCTTTTTTAAGTATAAACGTCCTATAATCATATAGCATGTGTGAGATGACACGTGAATCAAGATCAAGGATCACCTCCCCATAGGACAGAAAACCACGTGCGTTTTGCACATGTCCGGCAAATGTTAGATTTGTTATTGTTTGGGTTGCCTTTGGCTCCCTCGACGGTCGCAAACCTGATGATTTGCTCCTCGCTTCGGCAGTCTTTTGACTGCCTCAGCGGATCACCTCCACCATGACAGCAGATTTCATTCAAACAGCAATCTCGAAGTCCGCAAAGCGGATCTTCAGCGCAGAGTTTACGAACGCCGCCGCATATGACGCTATCGTTAGCGAAATTATCGGCGTTACCAACCCGCTCGGCCTTACATCGGTCGAGCTTGGGAAGGAGACCTACAAGACGTATGTCGGGTACTTCGATCCCGAATCTTGCAAGATGAACGGCAAGGTCCAGGTCACTGC
>DALTVX010000077.1 GCA_029987395.1 Methanocorpusculum sp.
CCTGATGTTTTTCGATGAAGATGGTGAACATTCCAAATGCCAGATCGGCAAGTCCGTCAGTTTGGATCTCCTCTTCGATCATTTCGAAATCATCTGCAGTCATTATTCATTATTGTGTCCTTCATGTAGTTTATATTTCGGTTTGGTTGTGCTAGGTCAGGAAACCTATTATTGAGGAATTATCCATACTAGAGTACAATGATTTGGAAACGTGACTGGGGGTTGGTTGGTCGTCAGGTTATAGCCTGGATGATCATGCTCCTGCTGTATCTGGTAATACTTACGGTTATTGTGGTATTCCTGCAAGGAACGATGATGTATTTCCTGATTGGGCTGGTATTTGTCATGGCATTTGTGCAGTACTTCTTTTCTGACAAACTCGTGCAGAGAAGTATGAAAGTGATGCTGGTCGATGAGGATGAAGAGCCGAAGCTGTATTCCATGGTCCGCCGACTGGCAGAGGAAGCAAACCTTCCCATGCCTAAGGTGGGGATCATTCAGCATAAAGCAATGGCAAATATCCCCAATGCTTTTGCAACCGGCAGGAGCCCGAAAAAAGCCGTGGTGGCAGTGACGCCAAAGATCCGGTATTTGCTTACTGATGATGAACTCGAGGCAGTAATTGCTCATGAACTTGCGCATGTGAAGAACCGTGATATGCTGACGATGACCATTGGCAGTTTTGCTGTTATGATTGCGTCGATCATTTTGAACAATGCATTTCTAATGGCGCTGTTTGGCGGGAATAGGAACAGTGAAAATGGTGGTGGGATCGTAATCTTCATTGTAGCTATGGTAATTACATTCGTGGTCTACATGGTTGGAACCATTGTGACAATGGCGATCTCACGCTACCGCGAGTATTCAGCAGATCGCGGGAGTGCGTATATCACTCGTGATCCTGATGCGTTGATACGCGCTCTCAATAAGATCAGCAATGGTGTGGATGCCGCTTCACCAGATGCGAAACGGGCAGTATCGGGAACGAACTCGTTCTTTATTATCCCAGCAATATCGGGGGGTTCAGTAATGGAGTTATTTTCCACACACCCGCCACTTGAAAAAAGGATCGCGAATTTAGAAAAGGTCCGTGCAGAAATCAGGGGATACTGATTTCTAACTTTTTTTCGACAGATTTAATAATATCCAATAGTAACATAAGAGACGCAAAGATAAGCACCGATGGTCTAGAGGCATGACTTTGGCCTTCCAAGCCAATAGCCCGGGTTCGATTCCCGGTCGGTGCACTTTCCCCCTTTTTGTCTGGATTCGTGGTCTAGTGGTATGACGTCGCCTTCACACGGCGAAGGTCAGGAGTTCGAATCTCCTCGGATCCACTGTTTTTTGAAATAAAATTTTCTTCTTTCACGCCTTTTGACGAAGATCAAGTGTTTATCAAAAAAAATAATTAATGTGTTAGTTGGTTCTGGTGTGTGGGATAAAAACAAATTCGCTGATTTTTGAGATAAATCTCAACAATAGCTCCCTTACCCAAAACAGACCCAGCGGTCATAAATTGGGTCACGTTCATTTTCCATGATTTCAAGAGTTTTCCCGACGCCCTCGGCCCACTCTTTTATCCAGTGTGCCTCCTCTTCTGTTGCGACCGTGATGAGCGTTTTCTCTGTGATGCCGGCAAGCTCCTCGACAATAGGGCGCCAGATATCCTGTGTGTATCCATATATCTGCCCAAACATGATCCCTACACCATACCTTCCATCAGGGAGATATGCCGAGGCGATCCGTGCGTCAATACATGCGAGACGCTCGGGAGAAAACCTGCCTGATGAAAGACCAAGCGCCAGAAGCTCAGGGTCATTATCATAAGCTATCGGGTTAGCTCCCATCTCATTGAGTATCAAAGAACCGATCCCTGACCCAGCACACGCGTCCAGTGCGATTCCTGAGATGGAGGTACCCCACACCTCGTGCAGAAGATCGCGAACCTTGTCGATCCTGTCTCCGGTCAGATCATCTCCAGCCGGCGTGATCGTGTTTCGAATGATCTCTGCATAATAAGCTCGGGTAGCGTTCTCAACATCTTCGCGATCTTCCTGATAGATCTCACCATCAGCCGCTTCAAACAATGAGATCTCTCCCGCGGTCGGCGACCTAAAAAGCCAGGATGTCCCGCACCATTCCTTCCCGTTCTTCACGGCAAGTAGTAGAGGTTCATCATCTTCATCGATCAGAAGCTTGGCCCCATGCTTAACTGGGGTTGCCTCACAGATCAAAATGCCAGGTTCACCATTGTTCACGAGTGATGCGTAGTCTGGCTCAAGAAACCTAATTTTTTCCAGCTCCAGCATTGCAGCTAGTTGCGACATTTATTTTCCATCCATTCTTCCGATGGTAAGCCCGTCGGTTGCTTTGATCACACCACTCACTCGTGCATCCTCGTGCAGCCAGACCGTCTTTCCGGCAACATCGCCCAAGACATCGGCCCCGCGCTCGACTCGAATATTCTGGCCGACAACATCTCCATGTATTGCTGTACGAGGTCCGAGTTTTATTCGTTGAGCTGCCTGAATGCTTCCGAAGAGTGTTGTATCTTTCCTAATCTTTACTGATTGTGCCCGAATATTTCCGTGGAGGCGGCAGCTTGCACCGATTTCCATCGGTGTGACGACTGAGAAGTACCGAAGATCCATCGTGGTTTTCGGTGGAAGCACAAGTGGTGCGGCTGTCACATCTGAAAGAAGGCTTGCGACTCTTTTTCTCGCAGCATCCTCACCTTCAAGATGCAACATAGTGATCACATAGAGCAGGAGATAAAGAACGACCGGCATCGGGTTTCTGATCGCAATGTCCCCGTATGCTTTAAACTCCTTATCGATGAGCACATTGTCACCGATATCCAGATTGCCGCCAACACTCAGCTTCCCATGGATTTTCACGCCTTCTCCAAGATAGGCATCCCCATTACAAAGGACCGTTCCGTGAACTTCACAGAAGTTATCTATCCGAAGATCGCCTTCTGCAACAATGTCTCCGTGCATGGTGGATAACTCACTGATAACGATATCGTTTCCATACAGACCGTATCCTATGTCACAGTGATCCCCAATCAAAATATCATGTTTGGTTTTAAGATTGCGTTCCTGGAGTTCAGTTTTATCTGGTAGGTAACAGGATTTGAAAAGGTCGGAGGAGGATAACACCATTGAGGCGGTTTCCTCATCAACTTCTGCAACCTTCTGATTAAGATTCAGTTTTTCTTCGGGAGAGATCTCAGAAAACAGAGGCTCTGCATTATTCTCAATCTCTTTCGCCGCTTGTTTTTCCAACGCTTTCTCTTCCTCAGGTGTGAGATCAGGTAAGTTCAAAAATTTCTCCCTCTCTTCAGGCATTCTTTCGGCTATAATTATGTGTTTTTTTCCCTCTGCCATTCTCCACCACGTGTATTAGTATATCGTTATGCTCCGTACTTATGGGTTTTGTCAATGAGATCCAAAAGGATCGGCATCAAACTGCCCCCGGAAATCCGGCAAAGACCGCCCGCAGCACAGGAAAACTCGTCATATTGTGTAACGGCATCAATACGCGTTCCATCCCCATGAAGAATAAGAGGAACAGGATCGGCGCTGTGTTCTTTGAGCGTGCAAGGAGTTGAGTGATCACCGCAGACGGCGATCATCACATCCGGGAGATCAAGGAACGGAAGAATAGCTGCATCGACCTCCTCCAGATATTTCATTTTCTCGACAGCCTTTCCGTCGTGCCCGTATTCATCTGCCAACTTTACATTGAAGAGGACGAAATCTTTTCTCTTCAACTCGTTGCAGACCAGCTTTACCTGTTCGTCGAGCGGGGTCGTTGGAAGGACCGGGATTCTCTCAAGGCCGACCGAACTCCCGATTCCTGCGATCAACGCCGCTGCTGCGACAACACTGCCGATGATCCCATGTTTTTCTTCGAAGGGTTCATAGACTCCCATCTCCCCAACACCACGGATCAGAACAACGTTTGCCGGATATTCACCACGGGCTTTGCGCTGAAGGTTTATCGGGTGGTTTTTCAATATCTCGGCTGCCTGACGCGAGAACTCATTACAGACCTCGGCAGTGAATGCGGCTTCCTTACTGTCATCTTCCGGAATGATAGTTTTCGGCGTGACCCCGGTCTTTTTTGGATCGTTGGATGATACAGCGGAACTCAGTCCTTTTCCCTTAAGAGCGAGCGCTGCGCGATGACCTGTTCCGGGTGCAAACTCGATCTCAATGCCATATTTTGAAAGGTCCACTCCGTTTTTGACGGCTGCAGATATTTCCACAGTTTCAGGGATCCTGCCTGCGCGGCGATCGACCACGAGGCCATCATCATCGATAGTTGCATAGTTTGCCCTAAATCCGATCATGCCTGGTTCCATCTTAATACCACACCCTGCTGCCTCAAGAGGGCCACGACCGGTATAATATTCATGAGGGTCATATCCAAGAAGGCTAAGATGGGATGTATCCGACCCCGGGCGGATCCCAGGAGCGATAGGATCCATTATGCCGCAGACCCCGCCTGATGCAAGTTTGTCAAGGTTTGGGAGATTGGCGGCTTGAAGTGGAGTTTTATTTCCAAGGATCTTGCATGGCCTGTCACCCACACCATCAATAATGAGAAGAAGAATTTTTGATGCAGTCATTATGTGAATTATTTGGGTGGATACCTCTTAGTGTATTCTGTTTGGGAGGTCACACAAATGTGAGAGCTGTCTGTAATACCACTGAGGCATGACCTTTTACCTTCACCTTGTTCCAGGCCGCGAGGATTTTTCCGGAAGAATCTATTAAAAATGTGCTTCGCAAAACACCCATGTACTCCCGGCCATACATTTTTTTCTGGATCCAGACGCCAAATGCATTGATCACTGTCTTTTCGGGATCTGAAAGTAAATTGACTGAGAGTTCTTGTTTCTCGGTAAACTTCTGATGGCTCACAGCAGAGTCGGGACTTATCCCAAAAACCAGGACATCTAGGCGGGTGAACTCAGGAATGAGCTGTGAGAACTCCTTTGCTTCGGTCGTACATCCGGCAGTATTGTCCTTTGGATAAAAATAGAGAACAGTCAGGTGGGAAGCGTCCGTTGGAAATGTCCACTCTTTTCCCGAAGCATCGGAAAGGGTGAACGTGGGGATCGTATCGTTGACATCAAGTATCATGAATGATACTTGTCAGATGAGATGATAATAATTTCAGTATAGGACACGATATTCGGTCACTAAATTGGATCCGTACATCTTTGTGCTCACCAGGTCAAGTCGGATCATATCTTCCTCAGAGGAGAGCGGCATCCCGCCGACCAAAGACGGTGTATCGCTGCCCCCAACAATGAACGGCATATGGATTAGTCTGATCTCATCGACGAGGTCGTGATGAAGCATATGCCAGTTGAGGGTAGGGCCACCTTCGATGATGAGCTTTTTCACCTGATATTTTGTGTACAGAATGTCCATCAGTTTTGGAAAGTTCACTCGTTCTTCGCCGCAGATGACCACATCTACGCCTTTAGCAATAAACGCGTCAATTCGTTCTTGGGGTGCAGCTCTCGAGACAGCGAGGAGAGTTCGTGCCTTTGAAGTGTCGAAGACGTTTGCTGTGAGCGAAAGATCAGCAAGACTGTTTGGGATCACCCTGAGCGGATTGTTTCCTTCGACCATTCTCACCGTCAAAAACGAGTTATCGATACGTATCGTAGATGAACCCACCATGATCGCATCATATTCTGCACGTGTCTCGTGGAGAAGGATCTCGGCCTCATGGGACATATGTTTCATCAATATTTTGCTGGAAACGCCTTTGCCAAGAGTGAGTTTTCCGTCTACTGTGATCTCTGAAATCATCAGCACGTGTGGTTTATGTAGTGTCTCCATGAGAGTTTCCTTCTGATTCATATAGCTTGACGATGAATACATATTTAGCACGCATCAATAAATGATTTTACCTTTCTATCCATGAATATCACATCACTCAGGTATAAACTAACGGGATGGCTCGACCCGATAGTCAAACTTTTTGCTAAGACGGGCATGACCCCCAACCAGATCACGCTTCTCTCGCTTTTCTTCGGGATAGGGGCAGCAGTCTGTTACTTCTGCCAGTCATTCATCATTGGAAGTATTCTTCTTTTGATCTCAGGTATTTTGGATCTGGTGGATGGCTCAGTGGCTCGCATCACCGGGAAGAAAAGCGATTTTGGCGCGATTTCTGACTGGATCGTCGATAAATATGTGGACGGGATCGTTCTTCTTGCGATCGGACTATCCGGGATCCCGATCATCTCTCAGTTTACGAACAGCTCGCCTACCGTAGATATGATGATCGCCGGACTTGCTGTTATAGGGTCGATCATGAATACATTCATTAAACCGGTGACCTATGCAGAGATCGGATATTCCTGCAAGGAAGATGGCAAGATCTCCGATCCCTTAGAAGGAGTTGGGTTTTTCGGCAGACCAGAAACGATCATCTCTCTGATACTGTTTGGTCTCATCGGGCAGATTTGGATAGCCGTGATCCTTGTTGCCGTCTGTACGAACCTGTCTGCATTCCAAAGATTGTGGTATCTCTGGAGAAAACACGGCGAGTATAAGAAAGACTAAAAAATCTCATTTTTCTTTTGCGCGTGCTTTGATTCTTGATCCACGCAAATGATTCAAAAAAATAATAAAAAAAATTTCTGGATCAGAAATTGGTTTCTGTATCCAGTCTCGCTCCATGCCGCCGTTTTTCCGGTAGAGGGATTTCAGCTCTGATATCAACGTCCACTTCAACTTTTAGTTCCTCACGGATACTCAATAGTTTGGCAAGGACCTCATCGACACCTTCGCCGGACACGGTAGACATGTTGAAGAATCCCTCAACTGATTTCATATCAGATTTGTTGACAACTGAGATCATCGGTGCCGAAATGATAGATTCGATCTCCTCGCGAAGTCTCATCTGAGAATCAAGTGAGTATCCACAACTCTCACTTGCATCTATGATGAACATGACCAGATCGGCGACGTAAACTAGAGCATTGAGCGCCTGCTTTTCAATAACGTTTCTCTCTTCATCGGCACGATCCAGAAGACCCGGGGTGTCGATGAACTGGATCTTTTTTCTGCGTTCCGCATTTCTGTGACCTACGATCACGCCTTTGGTTGTAAACGGATAGGAAGCGATCTCGGGTTCACCGCTGGAGACCAGACGAATAAATGAGGATTTGCCCACATTTGGATATCCGGCTACAACGATCGTAAATTCATCGGTGCTGATCACGGGGAGTTTTCTAAGAACGTTTCTCACATCATTGAGATACCGCAGGGAGTCGTCTGCTCGATGAACGATCGAGGCGATGCGCGCAACAGCACGTCTTCTTTCGACCTGAGTGTCGGCCCAGCGCATACCTTTCGTGATGCTGTTTCCCACATCGCGCACGTTCTTTGCTGCCCAGCCCACCATGCCCAGATTTACCTTTAAGGCATCCATCCCAAATAAGATATCACACAGATCTCGGTAAAAGGGCGGAAGCTCTTCAAACTCGGGAAAACTCTGGATAATTACCACCAGTTTGTCATGCGTCGCCTGGGTGATTGCCCTGACGAAATCCTCATTAGCATGACGTTTACTTGTTTTTTCCCGCATCTTTTTAGAAGCACGGCGGAAACTGCGATCTAGCAGCTCGTCTGCTGTTGGAACTGTCGGGATTTTATCGAAGTACATTTTTTCATCCAATCCATTTGGTTTATTACTATAGCAATCAGAAAGAATCAGTAAGTATGGATCTATCACTAATTCAAAAAGATATCCTTATTACTCTTATCTCGCTTTATCATCAATATTCGCATCCAATCAAGAGTGAGATCATCGCCGATATCATTCGAAGGAATGCCGGGACGGTCAGAAATCAGATGCTGGCACTCAAAGTGCTAGGATTAGTGGACGGCATTCCAGGCCCTAAAGGCGGATACCAGCCTACAGCGCGGGCATATACAGAACTGAATGTTTCATCTGATTATTCAGAGAGTGAAGTACCGATCCTGAAAAACGGCGAGAAGGTCGAAGGGGTGCGCGTGAATGAGATTTCTTTCACCACACTCACGCACGCGGATCTTTGTCATGCCCTGATCAAGATCATCGGCAATGTTCGTTCATTTGATGTTGGCGATACAATAACCATTGGTCCAACGCCATTGAACAAACTGCTTATCAAAGGAGAGGTGTTTGGGAAGGATGAGATCAACAGCGCCCTTCTCATCTCGACCTCTGAGATGACCTCTCTGCCGAAAAAACAGATAAGGGAGTATATGCGCACACCGCTGATCTCACTCGAACCTGATATGACTCTTGCATATGCCATCAAAACATTTCTGCAAAAAAAGATCCATGGAGCGCCGGTTGTTGAAAATGGAAATTTGCTTGGGATCGTTACAATGACCGATATCGTTTCGGCCTTGGATCGCGAGCTACCGACAACTGCCTTTGTATCTGAAGTGATGGTAACAAGGGTGATAACGATGCCCGGGGATATGCGGTTGTATGAGGTTATCAAACAGTTTAAGGAAGAGAATGTTGGAAGAGTTATCGTTACTGAGAATGGAAAACCTGCGGGGATGTTAACACATTCAGACATTATCCAGGTATTCCCTTCTCTATAATTGGATACTTAACCAAACGGATAAATACTAGCTTGTCACACGTTAAAACTGATTAACCATGCAGAGTGAGCAGTTTACCCATAATATTCGCAGAAAGCGCGTCATGAGCACCGATGGCAAGATCATCGGGCAGATAAAAAACGTTACCTTTGATGCGCCGACCGGACAGTTGAAGGCTCTTCTTATTCGCCCTGATGCGGGTTTCGATACCACCGGATATAAAATCGAAAATGAAGCGATCACTCTGCCGTTTGAAGCAGTGAAGGACATAACGGACTTCATCGTGGTCGACAGATATATGCTTCGCTGAACGATTTTCAATACTTCATTTTATTTTTTAAAAATATTTTCGAAGAGCCTCTGCTGTTCCCTCGCCAAACGGTTTCTTCATGATTATGTCTGCTGCACCTTTTGCCTCTGGCGAAGCACTTGCCGGAACAATAGAGACCCCACCAAGCTTCAGCATCGATACATCATTCATCGAATCTCCCGCAACCAGAAAGTCAGCAGGAACAAGATCCATCAACTTTGCCAGCTTTTCAAATGCGGCTCCTTTCGTGATCCCGGGAACCTGGAGGTGAATAGCAAATCCTGTGTCGATAACGTCGACTGGTGTGTCCTTAAGTATCTCCACTATGACTTCAGTTGGCACATCCCGGGAAAATGCAATATCGGAGTCCCGATATCTGATACTGAAAAGGCGCAGATCATCACCTTTCGGCTGAAGTTCCGCAATTATTTTTTCATAGGCCGCAATACAAATGCCCTGATCACCGGCAACTTGTTTTTGGCCGAGATATCCTAAGCGGTAGACCCCACCGTTTTCAGCAATGATCGTACCGTTTGTCCCGATCATGTGAGAAAAGGCGTCAAGAAAACACAGTGTGTTTCCTGAAGCAAGAATGATCGGGATTCCGTTATTGAGTATTCTGCGCATTTCATCAACAACTTCTGTTGAAAGTCTGCGCCGGTCATCTGTCAATGTACCGTCGATATCAGTGATGAATGCTTTCAGCATATTAAAAATAGTATTTGGGTCAGCAGGGCTTGATACCTGCGGTTTCGACCATGAACGTTGCTTCTCCTTCAGGGAGGTTTGGGCTGTCCACAAGTCTTGCAATACGCTTACCGGCTTTGCTTTTTCTTAAGTAGACTCGGAAGGTGGCTGTATGGCCGACAATATTTCCTCCGATGGGTTTGGTTGGATCGCCAAACATAAGTCCTGGATTTGCCATCACCTGATTTGTGACCAAAGCGACCGCGTTCAAGTCATCAACCAATTTCAAAAGATCATGCATATGCCGGTTGAGTTTTTGCTGTCTGCCAGCAAGTGCTCCTCGGCCGGCATATTCTGACCGAAACAGACCGGTCAAGGAGTCGATGATCACAAGTTTGACCGGAAGACTGGATGACGCCAGTTCATTGGAAAGTTCACGGGCTGCGTCTATCAGTAACATCTGGTGATCCGATGAGTGGGCGCGTGCAACATGAATGTTTGCAAGGCATTCTTCAGCTGATGGAAGGGTGTAGCCTTCCGGAAGATCTCCAAGTTCGAGCCCTTCAGCCATCTGCGTGATACGTTCTGGACGGAAGGTATTTTCTGTATCAATGTATAGGCAGCTGCCGGAAAGTCCGCCAAGTTCATGCGGAAGTTGGCAGTTGATCGCAAGCTGATGTGCGATCTGAGATTTCCCAGAACCAAACTCACCGTAAAGTTCTGTGATCGCCTGTGACTCAAGGCCGCCACCAAACAACTCATCGATCTCGGGAACAAGCATACTCAGTTTGAGAATGTCCTGTCTTCGTGCAAGAATATCGGTTCCGGTTTTGAACCCGCCGATATCTGCCATTTCACGGGCAGCTTTGATGATTTTCTTTGTGGTAGCTTCCCCAAGTTCAGCTGCTTCTGCCAAATCTATAGGCGTGGCGGTGGCAATACTTTCAACGGTGATGTATCCTGCTTCACGGAGTCTTTCCGATGTTGCTGGCCCCACTCCTGGGATGTCTTCAATATCAAGTGCTGTCATATCTTCTCTTTCTCCTTTTTTCAGATATACTAATACATCAACACCGATCCATATAAACCCCTAACCGCGCGGTGCGATAGTGCCCAGACATTTTTGAAAAACACCCTTCTCACTCAGAGAGGTGCTTGTTTATTTTTACAAATTTTTGGAATATTGCTCCTCTTAGATATCCTTATATTCACCCTTGACACATGTATCGCTATGGTTGAAAAACATAATCCTGAATACAAAAATGCTCTTCTGGAAATGGCAGGAGAGATCGCCAATAATCCGCTTATTAAGCCCACGATCGATCAGATCGTGTATGAATTTATTAAGTCTCCTGAATGCAAAAGAGCGTTTGGTGAATATGCCAAACGAAAGATCACCGACAAACTAGGATTATAAGAGTGAGGTGAGACGGTGGATGAGGGTGCCCGCATCAGTTAGGTGTGATACAAGGCTCATAACCTCTATCCTTCCGTTTCGACAGCACCCTTCAACATCAACAGTGGTCCCCGGTAGCGGGATTTCATCCGTACTAAGTATCCAGACCTGTTTTCCGTCATCAAGTGAGAGACCTTCAGGTCGTTGGATCACCATTCCGGATACAAATGCCATCTCCCCTGGTGTGGGGAGGGCTTTGATCGCCGAACCGCGTCCAACTGAGAGTTCTAATTCCCCATAACGGTTCAGTTTAGCAAAGCTGTTTATTACCTGTACCAAATCTCCTGGTAAAAATAGATCATCAGCAGCATCCCCCCAGACCGCAACATTGGTCATATTTTTTTTGGAAGATCCGCATAGACGAATATTTCTGACACGTGATTCTGTCCCGCGCCTTGTGGTGAAGGTCCTGATTTCTGAAACGGATGTAACTACCCCTAAGACAACGGGATTCAATCCATCAGTAACATCATCTGCATCGATAGAAAGGATCTCGACCTCATTTGGCAGGATCTCAATCTCTGCTGCGTCTGAAACAACATACTCAACAATGCCATCGTCTTCCTTTCTCTGCACCCCAGTTATCGAGACAGCCATTCCCTCACCTATATCGGAAAATAGCTCGGGTGTCCAGCAGATGAGACGTGCTGTTCCGGAGGCATCACCTAGGATGAATTCTTGGAGAGAAGACGGTGTGCCGTCCCGGCGAAGAATCTCCTTTAAAGGAAATGCAACCAGTATTTTTCCAACCAGGGGTGATGTCATGGTCTCTGAGATAGGTGGTTTTTTTGTTTCAACGATGACCACATTGCTCTCACGAAGAGCAAGGCAGGTCACCTCTTTTTTTCCGAGTCTGGGTTTAGCGATGACTTCAATAACAGAGCCGATTTCTAGTTCCGCTGAGGCTGCGGCCCGTTCATCCCAGAGGCTCATTGCCACTGTCCCTGTTGGGTCACCTAGGACAACGGAGGCAACAAGACCTGGTGGTTCACCCTCGCGAGTGAACTCGCGCGGAGGCTTGATCTCCAAGATCTTGCCAAAAAAAGAAACGATCGATGTCTGAGCGGATGGGATGTCTCCGATTTTTATATGGCTTCTTCCAAGCTCGTCGACAACCAACATAGCAGCCGTGACTTCGTCCACCAGACCTCCAAGAGACTCGGCTTTTTGCTCCACACGCTCATCGAACGCTTCTTTTGTGAGCAGATCTGAGACGAGCGCGTAATGCATTTGTTAGTTCCTATGCCAGGAAGGAACGACCACACAAGCGGTCATTTCTTCATAGGTTTCCGCACGGCGCATAAGCTCTGCTTTGTCTTTGTTGACAAGAACTTCGGCACATCGTGGGCGGGAGTTGTACTGGGATGACATTGCATATCCATATGCTCCTGTATCGAGAATCGCGATGATATCTCCCACCTCGACAATTGGTAACGCCCGATCGGCCGCAAGGATATCGCCTGTTTCACAGATAGGACCGGTAACGGTATAGATCTCTTTTGGGGGTTGATCTGCTTTATTTGCAACAACGATCTCATGCCAAGAGTCATACATCGCCGGACGGATAAGCAGATTGAACCCTGCATCTACGTTCACGAACGTTTTGTGGACCCTTTTTACCGAGTTGACTTTCGTTAGAAGAACTGTGGACTCGCCAACCATCCATCTGCCTGGCTCGACCCAAAACGCAGGTGAGATCCCGGCATTTTTACATCCTTCAAGGAATATTGGCATTACTGCTGCCGCGTATTCTTCGGGAGTCGGGGCCTTGTCAACATTTCCTTGACGGTGATACGGGATACCTAGGCCGCCGCCGAAATCAATAAATTCAAGTTTGACGCCGATCTGTGTTATTTCTGCTGCCACATCCATAATAACTTTACAGGCGATCGCAAAGGGTTCAATTTCGAGGATCTGTGACCCGATATGGCAGTGCATGCCAACAGGGATAACATTCTCAAGAGAAAGGGCTTCACAGTAGGCTTCTAGGATCATGTCAGCCGGAATGCCAAACTTGCTGTTTTTTATGCCTGTCGCAATTTTTGGATGAGTCGGAACATCAATTTCCGGGTTCACTCGGAATCCGATTTTGGCGATCTTTTTCAGCTGTTTTGAAATGCCGTCGATCTGATGAAGTTCATCGACAGAGTCGACCGAGATTTTTATGCCCTTTTCAATTGCTGCCCGAAGGTCTGCTTCGGTTTTCGAACTGCCGTTAAAAAGAAGTATCTCTGCTGGGATTCCGGCTTCAAGTGCGGCACGCATCTCACCGAGCGAGAAAATATCAGCGCCCGCTCCTTCGCGTGCAAGTGACTGAATAATTACCGGATTTTCATTTGCCTTTGCTGCATAAAGTAACTGGACGTTGGCTGAATATTTTTTTAGTGCCGCCTCATAACGTCTGAAATTGCCGGTCACGTGATTTTCGTTCGTGACATACAGCGGGGTCCCAAACTTTTCCACAAGAGAGATACAGTCAACGCCCCCGCAGAATAGGTGACCGCCGCTGATAGAGAGTGATTCGGGAAGTTTCATGTTATCCTCGGATGCCGCATTCGTTCATGCGGATAATTGCTTCATTTATTCTATCGACCGAGCGGGTCATGGCAAAGCGGATGTATCCTGAACCGGACACTCCAAAGCCTGTTCCCGGCGTCACGACGATTCCTGCTTCATTGATCATTTTTGCAACGAACTCGACTGAGTCAGGTACTTTCATCCAGACATAGAAGGAGGCTTTTGGTACAGTCACCTCAAATCCAAGTGAGCGAAGGCCGGTAACAAGCGCGTCGCGGCGTTCCTGATACACTGCACATGCCTGAGCGACACAGTCCTGCGGCCCTGTAAGAGCGGCGATCGCTGCACGTTGGATCGCATCAAAGACACCGGAATCGATGTTGGTTTTGACTCTGCCGAATGCCTCGATAAGACCTGCATTTCCAACACACATGCCGATACGCCAGCCGGTCATGTTGTAGGTTTTTGAAAGGGAGTGGGTCTCAAGTCCAATGTCCATTGCTCCTTTTGCTTCAAGGAAGGAGGGAGATTTGTAGCCGTCAAAGGAGATCTCTGAGTAGGCGTTGTCGTGAACGACTATGATATTGTTATCTTTTGCAAACTCTACGGTCTCTTCAAAGAAGTCCATGGATGCTACTGCTCCGGTCGGATTGTTCGGGTACCCGATGAACATCAGTTTTGCGCCGGAGAGAATCTCCTTTGGGATCGCGGAGTAGTCTGGGAGGTAGTTGTTCTTTTCCAGAAGCGGCATCGGGTGACATTTTCCCTCTGCGAAAAGTGTAGAGGTCTTGTAAACTGGATATCCTGGGTCTGAAGCAAGCACATAATCCCCTGGATTCACAAATGCTTCAGGGATGTGGGCAATTCCTTCTTTGGACCCAATTAGTGCCAGGATTTCTTTTTTCGGGTCGAGTTTCACACCAAAGCGTCTATCATACCACGTTGCTACTGCTTTTCTGTATTCAAGCATTCCTAGGTAGTCTGGATAATGGTGAGTTGCTGGATCTCGAGCGGCTTCACACAACGCATCAACAATATGCTTAGGTGTTGGTAAATCGGGATCTCCCACGCCAAGATCGATCAAATCAACACCCTCGGCACGCTTCTGTGCCTTCAATACATCTATCTGGGCAAAAAGATATGGGGGTAAATTGTCAAGCCGTTTTGCATACATTGGTACCTTATTGGACGTGCAAATAAATTAAGACGTTTGACAGAGAACTTTTTATTTTTCAACTAGGGATATTTTATTTGTGTGGTCTGATTTTTTGGAACTTCGAACGTCTGCTAACATAAACTATGGAAAATTCGTCTGCAATTTATAGTAAAAATAAAATTAGTTCAAAGAATCGATTAAAAAAAAGTGTGTTTGTGGGGTGTTATTTAGACGGTCGTGCGTGACTCTTAGGCCGATGCTTGAACCAGCGCAGGAGTTATCTTTGGCATGTATATCGCCTGGCGTGCATCACGGAAGTTGAACTTCTCGATGATCAAACCATTTTCCTTCAGACGCCTGAGTGCATATCGAACAGTGCGTGGCGCAAGTCCTGTGCTTAAGACAATATCTTTGTGCGTCTGAGAACCGGTGCGTTCCAATAATTGGAAGATCGTATGACACGATTTGGGCATGTTTGTTCTCTGCATAATACATAATCACCTTCAAAATATATAATGCTTTCCTACATTTGTTCGTGTTAGATTGAACTAATATGCATGATAAGTGAATAAAGTTCGGAGGGACTCAAACTAAACACTCCTTCATGTAGCTCCGTCTGCCATAATAGACCAGTATACGAAGATTAATCTAAGTTGGTACACAAACACACAAAATAATATGTTGACTCACCCTGAAAGACGCGCGGCAGGGATCATGATCTTTGTTGTCCTTTTGCTTGCTGGGATGTATATTGGAACATCGTACATGTTTCCCGATGGAGGAGCTGTTCCTTATCAGGATGACAATCCAGATGGAACACGAGTTTATCTGCAAGGCATCGTGCATGATACAAAAATCACCGCCACTGGTGGCCATTTGATTGTCAATGTCTCCGGGGTTGATGTATTTGTTCCAAAGGGTGGGACTGAACTTATTTTATTGCCCGGCGATCATGTCAGAGTTATAGGGGACGTGGATACGTATGCTGGAAAAAAAGAGATTATCGCACACAGGATGTCAGATATCACAATTCTGGTATGATTTTAATAATTGCAACCGACATACATGATTGGTATGACTGATCTGCCCGCACCAAGTGAAAAGATCGATCTGCTAAGGCTTCGGGAGATCCGACAGCGCGAACGGATCAATGTGTATCTCTATATGGACGAAGAGATCGCGAAGACCTCAAATATTGCGGACGATGTGGAAAAATACCGGCTTACAGATATGGATTTCCGTCCTGTCCTCGAGATTGAGGAATGGTTCAAAAATATGCTGAAACATATGAAACTAATCGAAGGGCCTGGGGCTAACATTGAAAAAATGCTGAAAAAGCAACCGTTGTTTGCAGAAATACTGGAGACCGGAACTCTTCAGACCGCTGTCGGGCCGCGAATATATATCAAAGCACTTCTCCCATACCTTGATGAAATGGAGGAAATCGAGGTTCGGAAAGCAACCGGATTTAAATAAACGAGTACGGGGGTGGCCTCAATTTCATTTTTTATGTGAATCAGTAATCTCAACTTTAACTCTATGGCCAGCAGAGTTGCGGCGCATTTTTCATCAGATTCTTCTTCGATAAATTAGGATGCCTATCAAAAGGATCACAACACCACCCGCAAGGAGATAACGAACGTCAAAGCCGATACCTGCTGAAAGTGGGTCTTTGTCAAAGTCTCCGTTCCAGTCAAAGGAGAATACTTTTGAATAATACTCGGCTGCCTCAGCACTATGAAGGATCAGTCCTGCCTCGCGGTTATTGTTTGGTGAGTTATAGTTCCAGTTTATTGAGCTGATAAGAACATACTCGTCATCAACAATCATGCCCTTGTTGTGGACCTTTGTAAGATATGATCCCGGAGAAAGAAGTTTTGCAGAAACAGTGCCACCGCGTCTATTCAGAGTTGCCACGAGTTCATCATTGTCTGTAGCGCCATCGGTATTGTAATACATCCCGTCAAGGATCACGCGAAGTTTTGCTCCCCGGTCAGCTACACTGAGCAGTTCGGCAAGCCAGACGTTTTCTCCATTCGGATAAGGGGAGATGTAGGCTTGCTGAACATCGATCGACTTTTTTGCCAATTTGATCAGGTCAGATACAAGACCACTTGTATCCGGGGATATGACAGGGGTTATGATCACATCATACAGAGTTTTTTCAGAAAAGTGCGGGGTGATCGTTTCAGCAGTCTGAGTGTTTGGGAGAGGTTCGTTTCCCGTAGCATATCGATGAATATCATATCCGGAAATATCATCGGCAAACACTGCGGTGAAATATCCTGCCACCTCTGCATCCCGGACGACCGTTCCCCACCCTCTGTTTCCTTTGGTTTCGGGAAGCGGGATGCCGGTCGGTTTGAAATTTTCCGAGATAACCACTGTAACGTAATCATCTGCCACAAAATATTTTGCATGCAGGTATCGGTATCTTGCCGGAAGCTTGCCTTCACTTTTGATTGTCCAGACAGAAACGCCGTTTTCCGTCAGATAATTCATCACTCCTTTTTGATCTTCAGAGATGCCGCCCACGGGACCTCCCTCAAGTAGCAACGTCACCTTCACCCCCCTGTTTGCAGCATAAGCGACCTCGCGCGCAATATCTGCATGAGTAAATTCATACATAGATATCAGCAATGTATCCGTCGATTTGCGAATGACATCGATCACGGCACTATACGAACAGTCGGGTGATACAAATAGCGTGACTGAATCTGCGTTGAAGGTTTCTGGATAAAAACGGCTCTGCCCTATCTTGTAGATCCGGTCGTCCCATACACCTTTAGAATAAACATGGATCCTGCCGTTCGATGCGGCTAGTTCATTTGGCCAGGATACTGTTTGAACAACAGTTCCTTGTGAAAGGAGTGAAAGCGTATCTCCGGTGTTTGCCATCTGAAATTTTCCAGACATTGGAATGTTTGGTGTTGTGCCGCTCTCAATGATCTCATAATTTGGAAGGGTTTTATGGATCTGATAATAGGCCGCGGCACTTCGCGCCACCACTATGCGTCCGTTCGATACGGCACCTGAAGGAAATGAGAGAACACCCTCACCATCAGATATTGTCCACCCCGCGAGGCTCCCCACTCCCTCTAGAATAAAATACTCATCCCCGTCTCCCGATGCATATCCGTCAGGACAGAACTCAACGAGATCGAATGCCGAGACTGGGGATATACACAGGGCAAGAACTAAAAGAAGAAGAAAGAGCCTTTTCATATTGATTTTTCTTTATTCACGTCATAGTATTAGTATATGGCGAACGGGATGGTGATAAAATTCGGCGGGAGTCTGATGGATATTGCAGGGGAAGTACTCGGTGAGCTCCCAATAATGCCAATTATTATCGTCCCCGGCGGCGGGATCTTTGCAGATTTCATCCGGGAAGAAAACTTAGACGATGATACTTCTCACTGGAGAGCTATTGATGCGATGGACAAATACGGCAGATATCTCTCCACATTCGGTTATCCAGTTACCACCGAACTGGTGATTCCAGAAGGCCCTACGATCCTTTTACCAAAACGTCTTATGCAAAAAGCAGATCCACTTCCCCACTCGTGGGATATAACATCCGACTCGATCGCAGCATGGATCGCTGGGGAACTCAGCTCTCATTTGTTGGTGATCAAATCAACTGATTCTGGTTCTGATCTCGTGGATCCCTCGTTTTGGTCTATTTTGGAACGGAATAATTTATCGGCAGATATTATCAACGGAAGGGTCCGTGGTACTGTTCGAAAATACTTCCAAGCCACACGTTTATAATAATCGGACGCTAATAAACTAAGGAGTTTGATCGTATGGCAACTATAAAATGTACATCATGCAATGCCCCGCTCGCAGAGCGCGGCGCAACCGAGTTTAAATGCCCGGACTGTGGAGAGATGATTTATCGCTGTGCACGCTGCAGAGGACAGAGTGTTAAATACACCTGCCCGAAGTGTGGATTCCAGGGGCTCTGAATAGTTCATGGGTGAAGTTGTTGTTATTCTGAAAATCATGCCTGAATCACCGGAAGTTGATATTGTAAAACTTCAAGCAGAGATCAGAGCAACAGTATCTGGTATCGAAGATATGAAAGTCGAACCGATTGGATTCGGTCTTTCTTCAATTAAGATTGCCATGGTCACTGAGGATGATGAAGGAGCAGGCGACAAGGTCGAAGCTCTGTTTTCCAAGATCCCAGGGATCGACCGGGTAGAGATCGAGTCTCTGAACCGATTAATCTAAATATTTTTTTTCTTTTCGAATGCTTTTCTACGCCTGAAGTGCTGTTTTTTCAACTTTGTCTTCATATCAGCCTATCATTTAAGTTGTGAAATGGGTGTCTGAATATCGAAAAATTGCTACCCAAAACCCCTCACTTTTGCAGGGCGCGCCGCCTGAAATGGCGTGTTTTTTTTATTCGCGTTTAATCATGCCGATTTTGATTTTGTGACCTATAAATGTCCAAAATGCGATTTCATGCCAATAACGTTCTCAGATGGCTGAAATGACGAAAATAAGCCAGTAGAAGTCGAATCTGGCTATTATACGTGGACTTTTTTGAGAGGAAGATTTAAATGCTGTACTGCTGACATATTACTATCCAACGTGTGCTGTAGAGAGTAAATAAGCCGGGTTCCCATAATGGGAAAATACGGTGCTAAACCTCATAGATGAAGCCCCAGGCAGAATTCTGTCTGAGGCGGTATGCGGCCTTTAACGGTCGCTGTCATGCCACGATGGAAGGACTTTATCTATGAAACAGATGACAGCTAACCACATGACTGATGCAGAGGTCATTGCAGAGTTTAAGAAAGAAGACTGCTGGGGTCTTTGCACCTCTATCGATTTGAAAGAGTGTGACC
>DALTVX010000078.1 GCA_029987395.1 Methanocorpusculum sp.
AACTACCGGGTCTACTGATTTGATGATGACCCGCTGGAGCACTGATCTAATCACTGCTCTTGAACATGTTCGCTTGTCGGAGAGACCCGTCGATCGTGAGTTCAAATCTCACCGACCCCACGTTTTCTAAAACTCTTTTGTCGAGAATTATTAAAAATCGAACAATCAACCACCCTTATCTGTGCTCGTCGATGTTTTGCTATTTTCCAGGATCATCTTTGCAGGCTTGGCGCGTCGTCATCCTGCAGAAGTGAACTCCGCATAAAAATTTAAAAAAAACATCGATCATCGTGAAACGTTCAACAAACACGGTCATTCAACACATACTACATATATGTCGGAAAGGAACACATAATTAGGACGATTTATGACGAGGGTTGTTATTTCTGTAGGAGGATCGGTCCTAGTACCGTCACTTGATGGACACCGCCTAAAAGAATGGGCTGAATCACTGATCAACCTCACCAACGCCGGTATCCAAATATTTGCCGTGGTCGGAGGGGGAGGGGAAGCCCGAAGATACATCGATGCGTGCCGAAGTGTCGGAATGGACGAAGCCTCAGCAGATGAGATCGGTATCCAGGTCACGCGGATCAATGCCGCACTTTTGATCGGCGCTCTAAAAGAGCATGCCTATCCGACCGTTGCCGAATCCTATCGCGAAGCAAAGACAGCTGGATTATCTGGAAAGATCGTGGTCATGGGCGGAGTTACCCCCGGTCAGACCACGGACGCCGTAGCAGCAGTACTTGCAGAGCAGGTAGGTGCCTCGCTGATGATCAATATGACCGCAATCGACGGCATCTATACAGCAGACCCGAAAAAGGATGCCTCGGCAAAGAAACATGATCTCCTCAGCCCGCAGGGACTTATCGACCTGATCATGAAGGAGAAAATGTGCGCAGGGTCGAATATGGTCATCGATCTTGTTGCTGCAAAGATCACCGAAAGAAGCTGTATCCCCCTTGTAGTTATAGATGGGCGCACCCCCGCACTTATCGAAAAAGCTCTTCTAAAAGGCGAATTTTGCGGAACCATCGTCGGAAAATCGGCTGTCAAGTTCCCGATCGTGTAAATAATCCATACACACGATCAGGAAACTCGATACACATCTCTTTTTAAGGAGAAGCACTAATATTATTGGGCAATAAGGGGGTGGTAGGGTAGCCTGGTCCATCCTAGAGCGTTTGGGACGCTTTGACCCCAGTTCGAATCTGGGCCACCCCATTTTTTATGAATCAAACAACCGCAGAATCCATTCTCGAAGAGTTACATTGTCAGTATCCTTGTAGTCAGGACGAGAAGAACTTCCTGAAATTTAGAGATCCTTTTGAACTTCTTATCATGACGATCCTCTCCGCACAGACAACCGATGCCATCGTCAACGGTCTGCGGGGTGAGTTGTTCACCGCGTATCCTGACCCTCACGCTCTGGCATGCGCAGATCCTGCTGACGTTGAACGGATCATTTACTCTGCTGGTTATTATCGGGCGAAAACGAAGAGCATCATCGGCACGGCAAACATGCTGATAGAAAATTTTGGCGGCGTCGTTCCAAAAACGATCGAAGAACTGATCACTCTCCCGGGAGTCGGCAGGAAGACCGCGAACATCGTCACAAATCACGGATTTCATGAAGCATACGGAGTCGCCGTGGACACACATGTTCGAAGGCTTTCTCAGAAGATCGGCTTTACGAAAAACACCGATCCAGATAAGATAGAAAAAGATCTCCTGGAACTGTTTCCAAAAAAATGGTGGAGCGAGATCAATTATCTTTTGATACGCCATGGCAGGGAGATCTGTACTGCAAAAAAGCCCAACTGTAAGGAATGCATAATCCGTCATAACTGCCAATTACATAACATGAGAGGTGAAGAGTGACGGAAATGGGTATACCTGAGCGAAGAATGGTCCTCTTCGCAACATCAATGGGGGCATTTCTCAACCCAATGATCGCAACGATGGTGATTCTTGCTTTACCATCGATCGGGCTCGACTTTGGCGTTTCAGCACATGATCTGGGCTGGATGACCACGGCATTTATTTTAGCAACAGCTATTCTTTTGGTCCCTGCATCCCGTCTGGTTGACACGATCGGTTATAAAAGATCCTACATCATTGGGGCGCTTATCATTGCGGTGTCCTGTGTCTTCTCAATATTCGCCCCAAATTATACTCTTCTGATCATCTTCCGTCTCTTTGCCGGCATTGGAGCGGCGTTTGTGATGATAACAGGACTTGCGATCCTGACGCGTGTGTATCCAGCAAACAAACGAGGGATGGTTATCGGGATCAATACCGCCCTGGTCTATGTGGGTGCATCAGTTGGCCCGATCATAGGTGGGTTCCTCACCGAATATGCTGGATGGCGGAGTATTTTCCTCATGATGGTCCCGCTCTTATTGATATCAGCGATATGCATGGCAAAGTATCTCCGGCAGGAATTCAAAAACCCGTCGAAGTTTTTCGATATCAAAGGGACCCTATTATATGCAGCGGCAATTTTCTGCACGATGTTTGGGCTTTCCACCATTACGAACAACGGATCCCTGCTCCTCGCAATAATAGGGGCAGGACTCATTGTCATCTTCATATGGTATGAAAACAGAATTGAGGAACCTGTCCTCCATGTAGAACTGTTCTTCAAAAATAAACGGTTTGCACGATCCTCCTATACAGCACTGCTAAATTACGGCTGTACATACGGGTCGGTCTATATGGTGAGTCTGTATCTCCAGTCGGTCGGCGCACTCACGGCGATGGAAGCAGGATTCATCATATTTTTCCAGCCGCTCATTCAGGCGGTCATGACGCCGATAGCAGGTAAACTTTCAGACAGGTTCGATCCGAGATATCTTGTGACAATTGGGATGGGACTCTCGGCAGTGGGAGTTATGCTTCTCGCAGGACTTGGACTTACAACGGCGGTCTCCTACATCGCGATAACGCAGGTATTCATCGGTCTTGGCTCGGCCCTTTTTGCAGCACCCAACACACACGCGATCATGAGTTCAGTTCCGCAGCGTGAATACAGTTCAGCCTCCAGCATCGTTGCCGTGATGAGACAGTTTGGTATGCTGTTCTCGATGGCAGTTTGTATGGCCGCGATATCGGTCTTTGTTGGCGGTCTGGATATGCTTGGACCCGATATGTATCCGGAGTTCGTACAAGCCATGCAGGTATCGATGGTCATCTGTTCCGGCCTTGCCGTGATAGGTATCTTCTTCTCGTGGTTCCGTGGCAAAGCACCTGAGGTGATGAGCGCATGAAGGTAATGGTGGGAGGGACCTTCGATCCGCTCCATATAGGCCACCAGCATCTTCTGACGCGGGCATTTATGACAGCAGGACCAGAAGGACATGTGGTCATCGGATTGTCCTCAGATCCTTTTGCTTCCAGAAAACAACATCCTGTCAGAAGTTATAAGGTCAGGTTCACTGAACTTACCAACTGGATCGAGTCGAAAAAGTTTGGAGCCACCTATGAGATCGAGGCATTGTTGGATCAGTTCGGTAGTGCCCTCTCCCAGGATTTTGATGCCCTGGTTGTCAGTCAGGAGACGTTCCCTGTAGGTAATCTCATCAATGCGAGGCGAAAGGAACTCGGTAAAAAAATGGTGGATCTCTATCAGATCCAATGTGTTATGGCAAAAGACGGAAAGGTGGTGTCCTCTACAAGGATCTATCGCGGGGAGATCAATAGATATGGCGAACCAATCTCGGAAGAGCAATTTTTAGGAATAGAACAATGGAAAAAAGAATGAGGGATCATCAGTTGTCTGATGAAGAGACAACATATCTTCTTGAGAATGCAGCAAGCGGCGTTCTAGCCACGCTCGATGAGAAAGGAAGCCCGTATTGTGTTCCCGTGCATTTTGTGTACCTGGACCAGGCCATCTATGTTCACGGATTAAATATCGGTGAAAAAATCGACAACATCCAGAGGGATCCACGAGTGGGCTTTACCGCATATACTATGGAAAAACTCCTCTACAATACAGATACAAAATCACCCTGTAATGTCAACACAAAGTATCAGAGCGTGGTGATAAAAGGATCTGCAGTTCTCGTGGATGATACGCAGATGAAACTTGATATCCTGAAAGCCATTGTTCAGAAATATACTCCTGAGCTCGCCTCGCTTTCGATTCCTAAGAGCGCGGTCTTACAGATAGCGGTGATCAAGATCACACCGGCTATCTGTACTGGCAAATATTATCTGTAAAAAAAATTAGAAGAGACCGGATATATATCCGTCATTGTTCACATCGATCGAGCAGGCAGCCGGAACTGCGGGCAGCCCGGGAAGAGTCATGACATCTCCGGTCTCTACGACGATAAATCCCGCGCCGTTACAAAGTCGAACGCTGGATGCATTGATTACAAAATTCTTTGGGCGGCCAAGTTTGGTCGGGTCATCAGAGAGAGAATACTGAGTTTTTGCAATGCAGATCGGTAGATCACTTCTACCAAGAGATTCAATGTCTTTGATCGCGGCATCGGCGGCTGGAGAATAAACTACACCGTCTGCCCCGTAGATCCGGGTCGCGATCGTATTGACCTTCTCTTTTATTGGCATATCAAGTTCATAGAGGTACTGGAACTTCTGCGACTTTTCACAGGATGCAACGACTTTTTTCGCCAGTTCGATCCCACCCTCCCCTCCTTTGGAAAAGACTTCGGAGATAGCAAACTCTGCGCCCTGAGATGTGCAGAACTCCTTGAGGACGGACAGTTCTTCATCAGTGTCGGTAGCGAACCGATTGATGGCAACAACGACCGGAACGCCGAACTTCTGAAGGTTTTGAATGTGTGCTTCGAGGTTGATCATTCCTGCTTTGAGAGCTGCAATGTTTGGGATCGTGGTATCCTCTTTCTTTACGCCGCCATTATATTTCAGCGCACGAACAGTGGCTACAAGAACGACGGTATTGGGCGTGAGTCCTGCATATCGGCATTTGATGTCAAAGAACTTCTCAGCACCAAGATCGGAACCAAAGCCTGCTTCTGTGATAACATAATCTGCCATCTTCAAAGAGAGTTTGGTTGCACGCACCGAGTTGCAGCCGTGAGCGATATTTGCAAACGGTCCGCCGTGAATGAAACATGGAGTGTTTTCCAGTGTCTGGACAAGATTTGGTTTGATGGCCTCCTTAAGAAGCGCGGCCATGGCCCCTTGAGCTTTTAGATCACGGGCATAGAGCGGAGTGCCTTTTCTGCTATATCCAAAGATAATAGCTCCAAGACGCGCCTTAAGATCGTCAATATCATTTGCAAGACACAGAATTGCCATAACTTCACTGGCAACGGTAATCATAAAGTGATCTTCACGTGGAACACCGTTTGTTTGACCGCCTAATCCGATGACGATGTTTCGAAGAGCGCGGTCATTCATATCCAGACAACGTTTAAAGATGATCCTGCGCGTATCAATATCAAGGGTATTGCCTTGCTGGATGTGATTGTCGATCATGGCACAAAGAAGATTGTTTGCGCTGGTGATCGCATGGAAGTCTCCGGTGAAGTGGAGATTTATATCCTCCATTGGAACAACCTGTGAGTATCCTCCACCTGCAGCGCCACCTTTCACACCAAAGACGGGGCCAAGGGATGGTTCACGAAGCGCGATGACTGCCTTTTTGCCAATCTTAGGCATTGCCTGACCGAGACCGACTGTGGTCGTGGTCTTTCCTTCTCCAGCTGGAGTCGGATTTATAGCGGTGACCAAAATCAATTTGCCATTTGGCTTGTTTGCCAGACGTTTTTCAAGAGAGTCTGTAAGCTTGGCTTTATATGATCCGTAAAGTTCTATTTCATCAGGCGAAATATCAAGAGATGCAGCAATCTCAGTGATTTTTTTCAGTTTGCACTTCTGTGCAATTTCTATGTCAGACAACATGTATATATCACCACGAAAAATCTTTGAAGATACCAAGAAAAGTATCTCCAAATGTTGATAACTATTCTCAAATTTATCTTATATATAGGCATCTAAGTAGCTATACGAAATACTTCCAAAGTGTTTGCGCGCAGTAAGTACTATGCAAATTTATGATATATGCGGCGATTTGCTAAATAATTCAATCAAACCAAGTATGAAACTCTAAAATAAGAATAAAAGAGATTCAAGACCGGCGGTATGAAAAGACTAAGCTTTCACTAAAATTTGAGATGCAGAGTGTTACACCGCATCTCATGAAGCCTCAGGCGAGAATTGAACTCGCGACCTGCTGATTACAAATCAGCCGCTATGCCGGGCTAAGCCACTGAGGCACAAAAAGTGCTCTTAAATATAGGGCACAGGAGTTATAATAGTTTACGAAAAGAGATGAAGGATTTATTGTCCCTTCAGTTTCTCGATCAGTTCCTTGACTTCAGTCGCCCCTTCTTTGTAGTAGATGGATTCCTTCGGGTCGAGTTCGTATAAAAGTTTGAGAAACTCACCTGCGTGGACTTTTTCTTCGTTGGCGATGTCTTCTAGGATCTCGATCGCAAGTTTGTTGTCTATTGACTCAGCAAGCTGCTGATAGAGCTGAATAGCTTCAAATTCAGCTGAGATCATAAATCGGATGGCACGCACAAGTTCATCATGCGTGAGTTTACGACCATTTTTTAATCCGGCAAAAGGATTTCCAAAATCTGGCATAGAATTATGTACCGCTTCTAAACTAATAAAGGTAAAGGTATGATATGCAATATAAAAATTCACAGGATTTCTTTTTCTTTTCTTCTTTGATGTATACAGGATACCTCACGGTACCCGGATAAAACAAAGAAGAAACAAAAAAACATAGCTAACACTCATAAACAAAAAAACACAAAATACAAAACATCGTAAAACAATAAAAGGGGGGTGCAGCGTTG
>DALTVX010000008.1 GCA_029987395.1 Methanocorpusculum sp.
CGACGATGTCTTTTACCGACAATTCGTCAAATCCTTTTTTCGCGACAAGATCGATGAACGATAACCGAATAGCGCGTTCCGTCTTCACAAACCGCCGGTCTCTTGTAGTGATCTCTGTCATGAGATTGTCATTTTGCATATACAGGGAGGAAAAATTGATGCGTTTTTTGTTCTTATTTAAAGTAAACACCGACGTCCTTCAACCCGTTCCTCATGGCAAGGGTGATGACAAGCGGCGTGATACTCTCGATGGTCGCTGCACATGCAAGCGGACCGGCATCCAGAGGAACCAGCTTTGATACGCTGGAGACGAGATCCATAACGATCCGTTTTGCATCTTCATCATCTCCGCAGACGCAGACCGAATAATCAAGGTCTTCCTCGAGCTCCATCCATTTGCCTGAAGCCACATTATTGAACGCGGTGATGAGCTTCGAAGAGGCGGGAAGCATCTTCTGGATCGCAAGAGCTGCTGAACCTTCGGCTGGACGATCCGGCAGGAAGTATTTTTCCTTCGGGAAGCGAAGCATCGGATTGATCAGCGAGACCACGACCTTGTTTTCAAAAACCGATTTCCCGATCGTTTCGATGGTCGACTCGACCTTGTCAAACGGCAGCGAGATGATGATGATGTCGGAGTCGCACACACTTGCATTTGATCCTCCGCTGCACGTACCGCCGATCTCACATTTTCGTTCAGAAAGGCAGCATGTCACCTCGCTCGCAGCGGTTTTTGCTTTCTCCGGGTCGCGAGATCCAAGCGAGATGTCATATTTCCCACTTATACAGATGCGGCGGGCAAGTCCCTCACCGATATTGCCGGTCCCGCCAATGATCCCAACTTTATAACGAGTCTTGTTTTGTACCATTTCAGTCATGATTATCTCCACTAAATTTCAAGCCAGAAATTCTGACATGATGTTCATTAGTATCACATATGTATATTAGCTTTCCGGCATGAAAACCGAATACATTTTTCATGAAGAGAGGAGAGGCACAAAGGCCGGGTTTTCCGTGATTTTTTAGGAGAGAAGTCAGGAAAATATATGCACTCACAGAGAGAAACAAAGGGTATAGAAAGTATTTATCCCTCGCACTCAACATACTAACAACGGAAATAAGTTAAAAAGGTATTGTATGAAAAAAAATAATCTTCGACACATAATTCTCGCAGCATGCCTCGCCTGCGTTTTGATCCTCTCCAGCATAGGAGCGGTATCGGCAGCGCCCCAGTCAACGTTTGTTATCACCAATTTTTCGATGTACCCTGAAACTTTGATGCCGGGCGATTCTGGGATCGTGACAGTAACGATCCAAAACACCGGTTCAACATTCGTACCTGTCGATCAAATATTGATCAGAGAGTCTGACGGGATCAAATCAACAGCAACTCCGTATCAGAACCCGATCGGTGGAGTTGGAGCTAAAGATAAATTCACATTATCTGTTCCGGTCACATCAACAGGAAAGTCAGGCACATTTTATCCAGTACTTTATGTGGATTTTGCTGGGAGCGCTAATGTAAGTTACGGGACTTATCTGAAATACCCGTTTGCAGTCATCGTTGATGACAACAGCGTTGCCGTCTCGATCACGAACCGGCCTGATGTATTCGAACCTGATACGACCCAGACGGTCTCCCTTTCGATTGGAAACCTTCGCATAAATGCGATCGAGGGCGTTGAGATCAGCGCGTCAGGAACAGGAGTCACATCCAAACAGACCTCGGCATATCTTGGAACAATTGCTTCAAGCAAAGCGGTAAACGGAACATTGAGTATCACCACCTCCAAAGAAACAAAGGAGGTCACCATTGATGTGAGATACCGAAACGGAGCCAACTGGCACACCGAAAGTATCACGATCCCTCTCGAGGCAGGGATCTCAAAAACCGGAGCTGAACTCATCATCAACAACATCGAGGTGAAGAAATCGGGAGCCCTCTACACGATCACCGGAGATGTGAACAATGCAGGTCTCACAACGGCAAAGGTTCTTGTTGCCACGACCAAAGGAGCGACCAAAACCGGACTTTACCCATCATATGTAGTAGGATCTCTGGATGAAGACGGTCTGTCCGAGTTTGAAGTGACCTTCAAAGACCCAGCAGGTGAAAAAGTTTCCTTGGTCTTTACCTACAAGGATGCAAACGGGAACATCTATACACAAACAGAAGATGTTTCAGTCTCGTCCGGGGTCATCGAGTCCAAGAAGACCGATGGGGTGAATCCTGTTGCCACTGTCCTGATCGTCATCGTGATACTTGCCATTCTTGCCGGCGGTTTTGTTGCCTGGAAGAAAGGAAAATTATTTGCACGGAAGTAATCAATGAACTCGATCCCTGTGGTCGAACTGCATGACGTCTCGAAGATCTATCCAATGCCCGCGGGCGACGTCCATGCACTAAACCACGTAGACTTCTCCATTCAGCAAGGAGAATTTGTGGCCATCATGGGACCGTCAGGTTCGGGCAAATCCACACTGATGAATATGATCGGATGTCTGGACGTACCGACCTCCGGTGAGATAAGGATAAACGGAAAATCAACGTCAGAGATGACGGATGATGAGTTGACATTGCATAGAAGAGACACGATCGGATTCATTTTCCAGAAATATAACCTGATCAGTCTCTTAACTGCATATGAAAACGTGGAGTATCCGCTGATCTTAAAACACGGACACAAAGATACGACAACACGAACAGCGGATCTTCTCAAAATGGTCGGACTGACCGAGGGCCAGATGCAGCATACACCCTATGAACTCTCCGGTGGTCAGCAGCAGAGGGTCTCGATCGCACGTGCTTTGGCAAACGATCCAACATTTCTGTTGTGTGATGAACCGACGGGAAATCTCGATTCAAAGACGGGTGCACAGGTCATGGGTATCCTTCAAGAGCTGCATGCCAACGGGAGAACGGTCGTCATGGTCACCCATGATCCAAAGACTGCGGAGTACGCCGATCGTATAGTGATCATCAGGGATGGTGAGATCGTCAATGAGTAAAGAAAAAACAACTCTCTGGCAAAAGATCTACTCACCGATGATCTTGGCACTTGCGGTCAGAAACCTGAAATTGAATAAATTTCGGACCATCCTTTCGATGATCGGTATCGTGATCGGTGTTTTTGCCATCTGCGGGATGGGGATGATCAGCGCAGGATTCACTGTTGAGATGAACGCGATGATCTCCGACACAGCAGATACGCTGACGATCTCGCCGATCGGTGAAAAAGTCATCGACGGAACAACAACAACGGGTTTTTCAACGAAAGACTTGAGAGACATCGAATCTGCGGTACGATCAGTGACCAAAGATTATGATTTCATCCCGATGTACTCCTCTATGAAGTACATATATATCGGAAAAGAGACCGCGGGGGCCACCATATCTGGCATGGCCTCGAAGGATATCGATACCATCGCAAATATCATCCAAGGCACTCTTCCGCGGGGATCGACCAATGTTGTCGTTGGCGAGAAGTTTGCCGAGGACAACAAGCTTCGGATCGGGAGCCGGATGATCATGCTCGATAAGGCCGGAAAGGAGGTGACCTGTAGAGTCGTTGGTATCATGGAAGGTACTGGGATGATGACGCTAGGTTTCGCCACAGACAACGCAGTTGTCGGATCTGTCGAGTGGTACACCGGACTTGTTGGAGACAACCACGGTCTGTATGACAAAGTGATCGTTCGAGCAGTATATCCAGCAGAGTTGACCCCGATCGATGCAGCGATCGATAAGAAAATGAACGGCAAGGCGGACAAAGACTCCGATGATACGGTCTATATCCTGAACTCGTATGAGATCATGGAGGTCTTCGATGATATCATGTCCATGTCGAGTATCTTCACGACCATCATCAGTGCGATCTCCCTCTTAGTCGCAGCAGTTGCCATAACAAACGTGATGCTGATGAGTGTAAAGGAACGAACACGAGAGGTGGGTATTCTTCGAAGTATTGGAACCTACCGAAGTCAGATCCTGCAGATGTTCCTGTATGAAGCAGGACTTATCGGCCTGATCGGATCGATCATAGGAACTCTGCTCGCGGTGATCGCGGCCCCTGTGATGCTGATGGCAATGATCGGATCGGCAGAAGCAATGCTCTCACCTACCGTTCTCATTTATCTCCCAATCGGCATTCTGATCGGTCTTATCGTCTGTCTGCTGTCCGGTCTCTATCCGGCATGGAGTGCAGCAAACCTCAACCCAGTCGAAGCAATGTCGACCGACTGATTTTTCTTTTTTTTAATTTCGCGGTTTTCAAACCTGCCGCAGCAAAAAAGTATCACTGATTTTTCAGAGCTGATCGCCGACTTTGAGATAATGACCGTTCACGATCTCAAAACCCGGCATCTCGCGTTTTCCTTCAGGCTTTGCAGAAAGAATACACACGGCGCCTTGTCCCGTCATCACAACTGGCCCCTTCTTTTTGATCACATCGACGACCCTTCCCGGCTCTCCGGCATACTCGCTAAATATTTTCTCGCTTCTGTAGACCTTCAGGAGTTTTCCGTCGGGAAGCCGGGTGTTTGCTCCGGGGAGAGGGGAGAGACCTCTGATCTGATTATGAACATCTGCCGCAGAAAGAGACCAGTCGATAACACACTCCTCCTTCGAGATAGAGGGGGCAAAGGTCACTTTAGAATCATCCTGCGGGGTCCTCGTGACCCGACCGGACTCCACCAGTTCAAGTGCCTCGACCAAAGCTTTCGCTCCCAGATCGGCCAGAAGATCGTGAACTTCACCAAATATCTGATCTTCATCAAGCGGGATCGACTTTGAGAGGATCATATCACCGGCATCGAGACGGGAGGTCACGTAGATGATCGAGACGCCGGTCTCACTGTCCCCTTTCAGCACAGAATACTGCATGGGAGCAGCCCCCCGATACTTTGGCAGAAGCGAGCCGTGCAGATTTATCGTATTGTGTTTTGGGAGATCGATGATCGAATCAGGAATCATCATCCCAAACGCGACCACAACGCAGATGTCCGGAGAAAGAGCCTTCAGCTGCTCGAAAAGAACGGGGTCCTTCATGTTTTCCGGCTGAAAAATAGGGATCCCGTGCTCAAGTCCAAACGCCTTCACCGGCGAGAACTCGATTTTATTTCCCCTGCGGTTTGGTTTGTCGGCACGCGTGAGGATACCAACGATCTCATGCTTTGCAGAAATTGCACGAAGAGAGGGAAGAGCATACTCAGGCGTCCCCATGAAAAGGACACGCATCTTATGCCTCCTTGTTGCTTAGATCCTCGAGCTGTTTGGCGACCATTCTTTTGGCGATCGGGGAGATCTTATCTACAAAAAGAATACCTTCGAGATGGTCATACTCATGCTGAAAAACACGAGCCGGATAATCTTTTAGCTCCTCTTCGATCAGCTCACCTGCTTCATTTGTGTATCTGACCGTGATCCTTCGAGGACGGCGGACTTTTTTATGGATGCCGGGGACGGAAAGGCAACCTTCCTCCATCTCGGCTAAGGCATTTCCTGTTTTCAGGATCTCCGGGTTGATGACTTTTCGAACTTTTTCGCCCGCATTCATCACAAAAAATCGTTTTCCGATCCCCACCTGCGGTGCCGCAAGACCAACGCCGCTATGTTCTTTTAGCATAGGGATCATCTCATCAAGCGTTGCTAAAAGTTCAGGAGTTATACTATCGACGGGTTCGGCAGGTTTAGACAATACCGCTTTTCCGTATATCTGAATTATCATTATTAATAGTAGTATTGGATTTTTTCATTGATGAAGATGACTGATAAAGTATCCTTTAGAGCAAAGGTACTCCGTAAAAAAGACTGGTCACGTTATGATGCATATCTGCAAGACAGACAGATATTACAAACAATAAATAGAAAAGTGATGGTTTGGACGGTTAAGTCCAAACAGTATTTAGAACCGGTTCCGTGGGGTCCGGTGTTTTGGAAGGCATTCCTGACAGTAGACTGGTCTACCTTCGGTTGGCTTGAACGGTACCTCACATTCTTTTCCACAGTCTGAGCAGACTGTTTTGGTCATTTCGCGTGGGCCGTCGTTGAACTGGCGTGGTGCGCCAAAATTATTTCTTCTTTCCATGATAGGATTTCCTTTGGAGCATAAAGCTCGCGAAAAAAACAATGAGACAAAAGAGTCTTATTGATATTTCCCACAGATAACTGCGTAACTTAATTGGTCATCCACAGATAAATACTTGTGTATGATAGTAGAAATTGTCCGTCACGTAATCCCTTATCTATAACGACGACCAATATTTACCGACATAATGAGTGAGGGAAGAAACTCGTGAAAGAAATAACAGACAGTTATGTACCTGCCGTAGTCGAAAATGACGTGCGTCAGTACTGGAAAAAGAACGATACGTATCGCAAAACGAGAAAGCTTCATGAATCGGGAACACCCTGGCTCTTTGTAGACGGCCCGCCGTATACCACCGGCTATATCCATCTGGGTACCGCCTGGAACAAGATCCTCAAAGACTCGATCATAAGATACCACTCAATGACCGGCAAACATATCATCGAACGTGCCGGTTACGATATGCACGGCCTTCCAATCGAGGTCAAGGTCGAGGAAAAACTCGGATTCAAAAACAAGGCCGACATCGAAAAATACGGTGTTGCAAAGTTCATCGAAGAGTGCCGTGAGTTCGCTCTCACCCACAAAGATCTGATGAGCGACCAGTTCCGAGATCTCGGCACCTGGATGGACTTTGACGACCCCTACCTGACGGTCGACAAAGGATACATCGAGGCAGCATGGTTCACGCTCAAACGCTGCGAAGAGGAAAAGATGCTCGAACGCGGATCGCGTGTCGTGAACTGGTGTCCTCGCTGCGGAACCGCCATAGCAGATGCGGAAGTTGAATACTGGGACGAGACCGACCCGTCGATCTTCGTCAAGTTCCCTATCCAAGGAAAAGAAAACGAGTACCTCGTTATCTGGACCACCACGCCCTGGACACTTCCTGCCAACGTAGCAGTGGCGGTGGGAAAAGACTTCGTGTACGCAAAATGCCGTGCGATAAAAGACGGAAAGACCGAAGACCTCTGGATCGCCAAAGACCTTGCTGAACAGATTCTCAAATACGGAAAATATCAGGACTACTCCATCATCGAAACAAAGACCGGTGAAGAACTGAACGGAACAAAATACGATTCTCCCCTCGCATCCGTTGTTCCTATCCAGGCAATGATCGAACACCGTGTTGTCCTCGCCGATTACGTCGCGATGGAAAACACGGGTATGGTGCATATCGCTCCCGGTCACGGTTGGGACGATTACCTCGTTGGCATGAAAGAAGGTCTAGCGACCGTCTGTCCGGTTGACGGAAACGGAAACTTCACCGATGAAGCAGGTGTGTTTGCAGGAAAATACGTCAAGGCCCCTGAAACAAATCAGGAGGTCATCGATGTTTTAGGCGATGCAATGCTCGCTGTTCGAAAGGTCAACCACAGATACGGACACTGCTGGAGATGCAAGACCCCGATCATCTACCGTGCGACCTCGCAGTGGTTCCTGAAAGTAAAGGACGTCAAGGAAAAGATGCTCAAAGAGATAGCAGATGACGTCACCTGGTTCCCTGAATGGGCAGGTTCTGCTCGATTCCATGACTGGGTCAAGGAAGCACGAGACTGGTGTATCTCTCGGCAGAGATACTGGGGTATCCCTATCCCGGTATGGGTCTGCCCGGTCTGTAACAAATATCAGGTCATCGGAAGATACGCAGAACTCGAAAAGCTCTCTGGTCAGAAGCTAAACGACCCCCACCGGCCGTACGTCGATGATATCACGATCCCGTGCGAATGCGGCGGGACGATGAAACGTATCCCGGATATCTTTGATGTCTGGTATGACTCAGGGATCGCATCCTGGGCAACACTTCGGTTCCCGGAAAAGACCGAGGACTTTGGCAAATACTGGCCTGCCGACTTCATTCTTGAAGGGCATGACCAGACCCGCGGCTGGTTCTACTCCCAGCTCGCCTTATCCACGATGGCGTTTGGAAAAGCTCCGTACAAATCCGTTCTCATGCACGGATTTGCTCTGGATGCCGACGGCAAAAAGATGAGTAAAAGTCTTGGGAATGTCATCGCACCTGAGGATGTTGCAAAACAGTTCGGGGTCGATGTCATGCGCCAGTACATCCTTTCGGCAAACGCCCCCTGGGATGACATGCGCTTCTCCCTCGAAGGGGTCAAGACGAATCACCGAATGTTCAACGTTCTCTGGAACGTCTACAAGTTCCCTCTGACCTATATGAAGCTCGACGGTTATGCGCCGGCCGCCAAAAACGGTGTCTGGGATCCTTCAGTCGTCGAAGATCACATCAGTGAGTTCGGCAGAGAAGACCGCTGGCTCATCTCCCGCGTGAACTCCCTTGCCGAGCAGGTGACCAAGGAGATGGAGGTCTGCAACCTTCACCGTGCGACCCGTCCGATCAGCACCTTCGTGCTTGATGAACTCTCCCGCTGGTACGTCCAGCTGGTGAGACCAAGAATGTGGCTCGAGGAGGAGTCGGTCTCAAAGATGCAGGCATACGATACCATGTATTACGTAATGCGCAGACTCATCACGATCTTTGCACCCTTCGCTCCCCACATCACCGAGAATATGTACCAGAACCTGAGATGCGAAGGCGATCTTCCATCGATCCACATGGTCGACTGGTTCAGCGGAAACGACAACCTGCGTGACCCAGTCCTCGAGGAGGAGATGGAGATCGTGCAAAGGTTCGACGAGGCGGTCTCGAACGCACGCCAGAACGGAAAGCGCAAAGGACGCTGGCCGGTCGGCTCGATCGTTGTCTCGACCGATTCAGAGAAGGTATCCAATGCCATTTCAGCAATGAACGATATGTGCTGTGACCGGGCAAATGCCCGAAGCGTTACGGTCGTACCAGGGATCTGGGACAGACTCGACTGGACGGCGATCCCGGTCATGAAGGTGATCGGTAAGCAGTTTGGACGCGACGGACCAAAGGTCAAAGCGTTCATCGAGGAGTCGAACGGAACAGAGCTGAAAGCTGCCCTGCTTGCAAACGGAAAGGTCATGATGGAAAAGGACGGATTTTCCACCGAACTTACCGAGGAGCACATAACCTTCGAGGAGAAGATGCCTGAAAATATCTTCTCCTCGCCGATCGAAGACGGCATGGTTTATGTTGACGTTACGCTCACCCCTGAGCTTGAATCCGAAGGATACTCACGCGAGGTCATCCGAAGGATCCAGGAGATGAGAAAACAGGCAGGACTCGCCGTTGATGCAAAGATCAAGGCCGAGGTCATCATCGATGACGCACGGGTCATGCCGCTCGTTGACAAACAGCATGACGTGATCGAAAGCGAGGTCCGGGCAAGCTGTCTGTTGATCAGGTTGCCGGATGGAAAACCCTGCGGATGCGGGGTCGCGGAAGAGACGATCCTTGCACAGGACTGGGAGATCGATGATCTCAAAGTTCACATCAGCATCGCCAAGTCGGAATAATTCCACATACTTTTTTTTATTAGAACTTATTCTGTGTGAAAGAGAATTACTCCATATTCTTTAAGTTTCTATACAAACACAGAAGAAAAAACCAACCGCGCTCGCAAATCAGATATTTGCTCTCCAACTTGGGTCTATGACCCTCGCTTGAATCTCCACGAATATGATAAGGCAGTGTTATTTGCACATCTAATTAGAGAAGTGTATAGCCATATCTGGACACATAAGGTTATTTAACCGCGAATCTCCGCGAATTAACGCGAATCGCATTTTCCTTGCGTTCGGGTGCTCTGCTCCGGCTGATGCGTGCAAACCAAAGGTTTGCGTGCCGCCTCAAATGGGCAAAGCCCATTTGGGCTTCGCCTGCGCAGAATCGCACCCTCTCTTGAAAAATGCTGAGAGAAAAACCCGCGTGCGAGTTTTTCTGTTGTTTCATTATTTTTTCGATTACACTAAAAAGAAGTAAATTGAGAAAAAACCGGCACGCCGGTTTTTTCAACAGCATTTTTCCAGACGGCGTGCGATTCTTGCGTAGGCGATAAGCCGGAGCAGAGCACGACGGCGCAAGAAAAATGCGATTCAAGCGAGGGCTGAAAGCCCGAAGCGGAGAGCAAACAGAATGTTTGCGAAAGCGTTAATTCGCGGAGGCGTGCAAGCCCAAGGCTTGCGTGCCGCCTCAAGCGGATAAAATCCGCTTGGGCTTATTCGCGGTTAACTTTCTCATGTGTCCACACTCGCAAGTTTATCAACTTGTTCGGCTAAGGCCACCAGTTGCAAGGCAAAGCCTTGCTCACAAGCCTATCGACTTGCTCAGCTGAGGTTGTCCGCTTGTTCGCAAAGCTTTGCTTTGCTCCCCACTTCGGACTTTCAGTCCTCGCTTGTTCACAAACCTTCGGTTTGCTCTCCGACTCGGGTCTACGACCCTCGCTTCGCGTCCAACCCGCCGCATAAATCCTATTTCATTTAAACATTATCGGTACTAAAACACTTATCTCATTACGACCTATTCTGAACAAAGAAGGGATACTTGTGAGTACAGTTGTCATCTATAAATCAAAATACGGATCCACGAAACAGTATGCCGAATGGATCAGAGAAGAGCTGGGCGCTGACCTGAAAAATGCCGATGAGGTCAAATTTAAAGACCTTCTGCAGTATGACACCATCATTTACGGAGCTGGTGTTTACATCGGATGTATTGCCGGTATCGCGCTGATCTCTGACAATTATGAGCTGCTCAAAGACAAAAAGATCATTGTCTTCGCCGTCGGACTGACCGACCCAGCAGACATAGGAAAATGCAACGATCTCATTACCAAAAATTTCTCCTGGGAAATGATGGATGCTATACCGGTCTTTCATCTCCGCGGCGCACTTGATTACAAAAAAATCGGGATCGGCAACAAACTGATGATGAAAAGACTGAAGATACAAGAGGCAGATTTTGTAGCGAAAGAGCAGATCCTGCCGTTACTTGAGAGCCTGGGATCATCCAGACCTGCAGACATCACAAAGATCTACGAAAACCCAAGGCTCCTCATCGAAACGAGACGCGTTCATCTGCCAAATGGAAGAGAACGGGACTACCTCTTCGTCCAGCCGGTCACTGCGGTCTGTATCCTGCCGGTAGACGAGACCCACGTCCATCTGATCAGGCAGTATCGGGCCGTGATCGATCAATACATCCTGGAGGTCCCCGCAGGCGGGATGGATAAATCTGATGAAACACCCCTTGAGTGTGCAAAAAGAGAGCTAGCAGAAGAGGCACGGTTCTCGGCAAAGGAGTTCATCCCGCGAGGATATATCTACTCGACGCCCGGGTTCTGCACAGAAAAACTCTGGCTTTTTGAGGCGCGGGGTCTTGTGTCCTGCGAGGATTGTGCACGAGACGAGGACGAGATCATCGAGGTCGTCAAAATCAAAAAGAGCGATGTTTTCCAGATGATACACGAGGGGGAGATCGTCGATGCAAAAACCATTGCTCTCCTCACACGGTCACTGGGGAAACTTGATAGCCACTGAATAGCAATATCATTTAACAAATATGAATATGAAAAATGCAGTCAACTATCTGCTCTTTGACCAGAAGCAGTTCTTTGCCGGGGCACCAAAAGGTCTCCTGATCCCGGTATTGCTCACCCTTCTATATTCGCTGGTCTCCATCATCTTCATCCTCCCGGGAGATGCTTTGGCCGCGATGATCACTATTATCTCTGCGGTGATCGGCATATTCGTTTCATGGGCGGTTGTCGCCGCAATGTTCTTGGTCGGGGTAAAACTCATCGCCCATGCAAAATGCAGCTTTAAGCAGATGTTCACGGTTATCGGCTATGCTTCTGCGATCCTCGCCATTGGAGCGATCTTGAGCGGGCTCGTTGGACTCATCGGGACGCCCGATCCGCTCGCAACCCTCGCCCTTCAGGGAGCCGTTCTTTTCTGGTGTATCCCGGTCTGGATCTATGGGATCGCGTCCATAACCGATATTGAGCCAAAAAAAGTCCTCACCTGCATCATTGTCCCTATCATTGTGATGATAATAGTGACACTGATCTCCTTTGCATCGACACCTCTCGTCATAAATACTATGGATGAGTCGATGGCTTCAATGTCACCAGCACGACCAACACCCGGTTCTGGTTCCAGTTCCGGATTTGGCATGATGAGATAACATCAACCCTTTTTTTACAGCATATCTTTGAGATTTTTATCCTCGCCGCTTTCCATGAGGATCTCCTGAGCGACGGGGTCAAGAACCAGAAGAAGATTTGGCATAAGGATGTATGCCGGGAATCGGGAGAAGAACTCCTGCACTATGAGCTTGTTCATAGTAAAAAGCAGGAATTCGCGTTTGAGGTCAGGAAGATCGTCGCGACCAGCTGCATAGGCCTGCGGCAAAAGATCGCCCTTCAAAACAATGAGATGGCGTTTGTTGAGTACGGCCATCTGTTTTCTGCTCTCGACACCATGGAAATAGCGAAGAAGGAACCCCTGGGTCACAAGTATGAGTGCAAGAATAAGCGTAAATTCGCCTGGGACAAGGATGACGTCTTGCAGGATCTCGGCAATGGTCATGCCGGGGAAGAACATGGCACCCACGATAATAAAACAGGTGATGATACTGAAAAACCCGATATACAGCCCGGTTTTTAGACCGGCAGATGAGGTGTTGATATTTCCTGTTTGAGGTTTTCCCACAAAAAATCCAGGTGTTCCGGGTTTTGCGGCAGTGATACGGGAATAGAAGAGCAGGATGATCCCGATCTGGACAACAAGCAGAAGAAACAGTGTCCAGTCGATTATACCGAAATAATGCATGGTGATGGCACAGAGTAGATCGGATACATAGAGGATGGTGAATCCTTTGACGAGCGGTTTTGTGTTGATAAGGAATGCATTCCAGAATATTTCTATGAGGGTGAGCGGATTTGTTTTGACGGTCCGAAGAAGGCTGTCAAGGCGGAGAAATTCCCTTGCATATACCCGGAATTTTTTATCGAAGAGGATGACGTTTGCATCTGAACCGATCGAGGGGATCATCATGAGAAAAAAGTAGAACATGTAGAGGTAGAAGCTTCCCTGGATCCAGAGCATGAGGAGCCGGCCAAAAGAACCTGAGGAGAGGCCGAATATGATGATCGAGATGATCAAAAGAGTGAACGGGATAAGGATCAGAAATTTCGAGCGGGATAGACGACGCTTTCCATTCTCTAGTATCTGGGTGTAATCCTCTTCAACGCGGATCTGCTCTTCGATCCTCGTGATAAACTGCGCCTTCTCATACATGGATTTCGTAGTGTGTATGAGTGAGCTAGGGATAATCCTGTTGATGGAATAAAAATATATGGGCGGGTTGGAGCGGGCTGCCCTGTAAGGGCGGCCTTAGCTGAGCAAGTCATGAACGTAGTGAAATGAACTTGCGAGCGAAGCGGGCTGCCCTGTAAGGGCGGCCTTAGCTGAGCAAGTCATGAACGTAGTGAAATGAACTTGCGAGCGAAGGGGACGACCTTAGCCGAGGCGGGGTGGGCTCATTGAGCACGCCCTCAGCCGAACAAGCCGATAGGCTTGTGAGCAAGGCTTTGCCTTGCGATCAAGTCGGTAGAAATACGAGCGGGCAGATGTTTAGAATGGGTGAGGGGGATGTGCTCGCATGGTTCACGGTCAAGGGGGACGTGCTTGCACGGTTCACGGTCAAGGGGGATGTGCTTGCACGGTTCACGGTCAAGGGGAATGGAAGACGGGGGCCTTTAGGTCCCCATGTCAAGTAAGTCGATAGACTTGCGAGTGTGGGGGGAGTTGTGGGTGTACATTTTCGCAAGGCACTTGCTAACTCTTCTTCACTCTCCCTCATTCGTGATCGCAAGGCAAAGCCTTGATCGCAAGTTTCTTTCGAAAACTTGCTCGGCTAAGCTCGTATGCGTTGCATTCAACCCGCCATCACACGAAATTCACGAAAACACGACGAAAACACGAAAATGAAAAAATTAGTTGAACTGGATACATTTCGTACCCTTCCCCGTCCCCCAACACAAAAAATCACAAAAATCAACGAAATGCACGAAAAGGGGGACAGGGACGGAGGGGGGAAATCTATTAAACCCTCACCTAACTTCCACCCCATCGGCTCCTTCATCACCTTGAATCTTTGCGCATCACTTGAATCAGTGTGAATTTTTGTCTTTCACATATCTTCAATGGTTTTTATTTCATCTTGAGTTAATTGATACAGTCCATATACTAGTTCGTCAATTTTGTTATCAATTATTATTCTCTCTTTTTCATTTTTTGTGTTCATCATTTGATTATATAGTGACAAATAGGGTTTTTGGTCATTAGGATCAAGTTTTGGTATTGAAATTAAGTTCAAAAAACCTTTACCTTTTCCACCGGTTAAATTTGCATCTGTGAGAAGTAATTTATTAAATATTTTTGAATTAAGTATACATATTAGATATTCGAGGGATTCACCGGTGATGATATAACATTTATTATTGACAAAAATACCCTCTTCAACCTTACATGCATTCATTATATCACTAATTTCCCTATAGGCTATTTTGTTCTTATAAAATTCCTCCCAATATGTTGCACCCCAACGTTGTAATGCATACCATTCATAACGAATACCAGTTTCAGATTCATTTCTTGCCGAAAGTTTTGGCTTATATTTTAATAAGTGGTTATATACCGCAGGATATTGTTTTTGAAATTCTTTTTCGGCAATTTCAGATGAGCCAGTTATCGTTGGATCATTTTGTAATGGGAAATGCCATGGTATAAATAAAAGCCACAAATCCCGATTATCATAGCCATATCTCTTGACATCTTGGCCTTGCAAAATAGGTCGTATGATTTCAGCAGATTTTGGATCTTCTGCAATGAGTTCATCCTTCTTTTTTCCGTCGATAATAAATGCCTCATTATATCCTGTTAAAATACCACGATAAATCTGTATATCCCAATCTTTTAACGGAGTCCCAATTTTTTTAATTTTCTCTTTGATTTCACGTTCTTCAAGAGATAAAACTACCCAACTACCTTTATCGTTAAAAGATTGATATGTGGCTACCTCCTCAATATATTCGCTCATATTTTCAGAGCAGTCATCTATAATTTTGCATACACAAGTTTCTTTTTGATTTGCTGATTTGCTGAATAAAAGAATATTTACCTTAACCATCGCATCTTTAAATACATTTTTCCCTGCAAAATCGAGCAGCACCAATGGATTTGTATTTTTTGCGAAGAAGGCTCTCAATTTATTTCCGAATCCAGATCTCATCCATGTATTACTGGTAATAAATCCCAATGTCCCATTGTTTCGAAGCAGTCTGTACCCCTTCTCATAGAATAAACCGTAGATATCACCGGTAGCATCATGCGTATCGTATCCCATATCACCATAATTTTTCTTATCCTCTTTATCCAATTTCTGTAACGAATGATACGGTGGATTTCCAATAACACAATCAAAGCCTGGATTCTCACGTGCAAATACCTCTGAGAAATACAACTCCCAGAGGAAAAACGGTTTTGAATGTTTGTCTTTTAAGCTCTTCAGTTTAGATTGAAGTTTTGGATTATTTGAGCTAGATGCTCCATCCTCAAGTATCTCCCACTCTTTAGCCGAGAGTTTTTCACAAAGGTCATTCTTTTTGCGTTTGTCCTGTTCGTTAAAGTAGCTTTTTTGAAGCAACTGATATTCTGTCATTCCCCTCTGGAATTTTTTCACTGAAGCAACATAATTAGCATCAAGTGTTGGAGAAATGTCTTTTTTGGGATTTGAAAGGATTTTTGTCATTTCCTCTTTGAGTTTTTTGATTTCTCTTTCAATTATGCTTGATCTCTCAGACTCGGCCCCCAAGTCAAAACTAGAACGCTCATTATTTAACACCTCGATTCTATCCTCGATTTCCTGTTTTCGTGGGTTGGCGAAATTTAGATTTTTCAAGAAGGTTTCACGATCAAAAATCTGAATGCCTTCATATTTATCTATGAGCGAGTTGCCAACCATGATCTTCTGATCAAGATTTGGCAAAGGCTGGATCTCATCAGTATTATCTTCATCCACAATAAGAGATAACCAGAATCTTAGCTTGGAAATATCCACAGCCGATGACTCAATATCCACCCCATACAGAGAATGTTCTATTGCCTCACGTTTTAAATTATATGCCGAACGTTCCTTGCTCTCTCTTCCAGTTTTAAAACAGACGGTTAGAGCATTTCTTGCTTTGACGATTTCATTCATCATCCCTACTGGGAATGCCCCTGATCCAACTGCCGGGTCTGCAACTTTGATGTTCCGTAAAAGGGTGTCTAGTTCATCAGCACGTTCTACTATGCTCGAAGGAATGAATATACCAATATCAACACTCTTACCACATGTCGCTTCTCTTGATTGATATAGTGTAGCAGCGTACATTTCATTGCCTTTTTGAATCAGCAATTTCAGGTCGGCATATGGTGCGTCAGTGTTTTTTGATAAATACTGTATCAACGACTCCTGACAGATATAATGCACAATATATCTTGGTGTATAAAATGCGCCTTTTGCCTTCCTGTCACCCTTGTTTAGCAATCTTTCAAAGACCTTCCCCAACATCTCTGGATCAACTGCGACCTCTCGCTCAAGAGGCTCATCTTCTTTGACCGTAAAATTATACCTTTCAAAGGTGTCAACGATGATCGTCTTGAAAATATCATTATCTAATTTGATGTGTGTTTTTGACCAATTATAATTCTTCATTGGCTCAAAAAGACCACCATTCAGGAATGGCAGTCTGATATCAAATTTAGAACTATAATCGTTATTTCCTCTTCTGTCAATAGCAAGACCGTCATAAAATAGTGGTTCTAACACATCATCGAAGAAATTTTGGTATTTTATGATCTTTCCCTCAAAGAGTTGTTTCATAAAGTCCTTAGGACCCGAACCCCAATCAGCATCAACCTTAACACCAAGCCATCCTTTCTTTTGTAGGAAATATAAAAAGACGATCTGACCCAAAAGTTTCTTGGAAAAATCCTCTACTTTTATATCCTTCGTCAAAAACTCGTCGCGGACTTCACTATCAGTTTTTAGGGCACTCTCGAGTGATTTGTTAAGCTCTTCAAAGCACTTAGAATACTTCTCAAAGAATTCCATTGTAACTTTTTCAACATGGAATACTTCCTCTAAATCAGCCAGAGATGGATAAAAAGTAGTTTCAAGAATGAGAGGACTAAATCTTGTCATGCATGTATGACTCGGTTCGTGTTTTCCCACTAAAAATGAAGACCGTTTTGCAGATGTCAAATTTTCATAAACACAGATTCCCTTTTCATCACACTTTAGTTCAGACTCGAATTTTACTAACGATAAACGCCAGTCTTCAGGATCATCACCATAGAAGGCTATCAATGCAGCATCTCCTGCATTAATTCTAGTTACTTTTCCTCTGAGAAGTTCAGCAGCAAAATTTCTTTGCATCACACGAGCTCGATCGCGTGCCGTTGACCGTCTCAAACGAACTGAGACAACAAGTATCTGTTTCTTTTCTGGATCGGTATATCTTCCGAAATACTGATAACTTTCAATGTGATCTTTGAACATCTTACCGGGTTGAAAACCCGCATTTTCGCCATACTGGTGAAAACTACCTTTTCCATTAAACAGTTCATTGACGAATTTGAGATAACGTGAATCATCATATCCGTTTTGAAAAGTATCTATTACTAGTTTATCTGCTTGTTTCTGATCCATAGAAATTCACACCCCAAAATATTCTGAAAGAATGACCTCTTTGATTCCAGTAGGTTCAGCTGAGACAACTTTCCCTCGTTGGATCATGGAATAATCAATATTCTTTTTTAACTTCATAAATGTCCATCGATAAACTGACATTCCATCCGGCACATCTGTTTTTATCTCATTATACGTCTTGTTCGTCGTCTTTTTAGATATAGTTCCGATATCAAGAGCATTCAAAACATCATCGACATACTCTATTTCGTCATCCGTAAATCCCTCCATATGACTGCGAAGAGCTGAGACTTGTGCTCTAAGTTTAGCAGCATTTCCCAGTTTTGCTCCTCCTTCTGCAAGTTCTGCCAAGAATACATTGTTAAACGCCTCTTTATTACGTCCAAGGTATTCAAACATCTCCATTGGAAGATGCCCTCCCTTTTCACTTGGTTCTGCTTCCAACAACTTTGCTGCTTTTGCAAAATCCAATTCGATAGGAGTCGTATTTCTGCATTGGAAAATCTTACGGACCTTTTCCCTTCTAAAAAAGGTGATCAAATTGGCTTCATCCCCTTTTCTTCCAACACGGACTTTCTTTGGGAGAGATTTGATCCTTTCAAATAGCTCTATATCATTATCGCGAATATCTCTTAACAAAGCCAAGTATTTAAGTTCCGGATCCTCTTCTTCATCTTCCCCTGTAATGGTTTTTGCACTTTTCAGTTTTCGGAATAGATCATGAGATTTGATCTCTTCATCAGTGAGTAGCTTTGCATCATTTCCAAGCATCTCAATAAATGCCTCGATTTTTGCGATCGCAAGCTCCTCAAGCCCGATATTATCATTAATTGGTCCGGCAGGGAAGAAGTTGTAGATATATATCCAGTCAAACTTAGTATCCACACGATTGATACGCCCAACACGCTGGATCATTCTCGTTGGATTCCAAGGAATATCATAATTCACCACAACATTAGAACGGTGAAGGTTCACACCTTCAGACATGACCTCGGTTGTAACAAGGATACGAAAATCATCTGCCTGATTTTCTAGCGCTACTTTCCCATCAAAATTGTCAATAACCTGCTGCCTGACATTACTTTTGGATGAACCATTGATTGAAAGAACGATCGATCCAAACGTTTTCTCAAGCTCAACAGTCAGATAATCTGCTGTTTCTTTTGCCTCAGTAAATATCAGGACCTTCTTATCTTTCAGATTTTGGTCACTTCGCATGGTCTTAATAAATTTCTCGAGTTTTGGATCGCCTTTAACTCTGCTCCACTCGAGTTTCAATTCCTGAAGAACTTGCAGATCATGTTCTAGATCTGGAAGGAACTCAGGTACAAATTCATCCGTGTTATGTGGCTGAACACGCCCCTCGCTGATCAGACGGTCTATCTTATCAAAATTATCTTCCTCCAATAGGGTCATCAGATTTTTGACTGAACCGTCGTTGGTATAAACAACTCCGCTTCGATACATCCCAATGAATTTTTCATATGAGCCGATCATCCGATCCAATGATTTATTAAATGCATAAAAACTGCTTTCAAGCCGCTTTAAAAGCATTACACGCATGAAGGTGACCATGTTCTTTTGCCCACTTTCCAACTGGATGTCAAGATTTATAAGATACAAAAGGGGTTTGTATCTTGCATACCTAAATTCTTTAACGATCCGTTCGATAGTGCGATTGAAAATATCATCCGTATTCTCATCAAAATTGTAACATAAGGCAGAAGGATCCGCCACTTCTGGGAAATGAAGACCTCGTTTTTCCAGATCCTCAGTATAATATTTGGCAATACTTGCTCGTGTTCTTCGAACCATCAAATATTGTAAAATATCTTTTCTGATTTTTTCTGCATTCTCCCGAACGACACGCAGGTATTCTTTTTTGTCCGTCTGTCTATCCAGACCATGCAGTTTGCTCTGAAGTTTAGAGAAATATGCTTCCAAGTCACGTGTTTCCGGATTTGGAAGTGTAGATGCATGAGCGGGTTGAAATAATTTGATTTGAGAGAGAATATCCGCTGGAGAATTGTTCAATGGAGTTGCGGTTACGAGAATGACTTTTTTACCAACGCAGAGCTTATACAAATCATCATACATCTGATTGTTTTCATTCCGGAACTTGTGTGACTCATCGATAACAACATATTCATATTTGCTGATATCAGTTTTTTTAGGAATCTGATCCAGTTTCCCAACAGATTCACAATAAAAATTCGGGACTCTAAATTCTTCTAATACCCTCGGCCAAGAACCAGGATTATTCCTATCTACAAGAATCGGCGGTGCAAGAACGAGGGCACGGGAATTCAGGGCACGAAGAAGCATAGCGGTGATATAGGTTTTACCAAGACCAACCACGTCTGAAATGAATACTCCTCCATATTCCAGCAACTTCTGCATTGCATCTGTGACCGCATCCTTCTGATATTGGAGGTCCATATAACCATCAGGCAAATAAATATCTTGCCGATCCATGTCTTGATTGATCTGTTCCTTAAGATATTCATACAGGAATTTAAGATAAAGCTCGTAAGGAGAGATGTTATTAGAAAGCCAAGTATCGTTTTGAATTGTGGCAACATAATCTTCAGAAACATCAACTGCATCCTTCCAGAGCTCCTCAAATTTCTTAGAAGCAAAGTCATAATCTCCCCTGTCTTTCAATTCCACATTAAATTCAAGATTATTAACAAGTCCTGATTTGGAAAAATTACTCGATCCAGTAATAACTCGTCCATCATCTACAGATCCTTCAGGATAACTCATTATGTATAATTTAGCATGTATTTTTGCAGATCGATAAACCCTGATCTTTAGTTTTCCTGACCGTATCCACTCTATAAATAATCTAACTCCTGTTTCCACATCATATGTATCATCGGACTTTTCCATCTCATCACGAACAGAGTGTTTATAATGCTCATTTACCTGCCTGTGGGAGAGGAGTTCGATTTTTGTGTCTTCACCAGATTTTGCTTCTTGAATATAGTCATAAGTTTCCTTATCGGTCGAAAGCCCGATAAGAACACGGATTTTTTCTGTTTTTTCTAGAGATTTGGATAAAGCAGCAAACCCACTTGCATAAAAATACCCGACAAGACAATCAAAAAATTGTGCGTCTTTGGTAAGTTTGTTAAAACGATCAAGAAGGGTAGATCCGCCCTCATTCGTGAAAAAACGCGTGTCAGAAAAAGACATAGAATATCAATCAATATGTATGGGTCCACCTTGAATGTATCGAAAGAATAGGGCGCTTTTTTAAATTTAAGAAAAACATCTAAAGATCCATCACCTATTGGAAAATAAAGAATTGATACCGATAAACAAAATGAGCCGCTGGGGCGGCGAAAGGATTTGCCCGAACGTTCCCGATGAGGGATGAACCGGTGGGACGATTAGGCCCGCCGAGTTCAAGTGAGGAAGAGCAAATCCGATTCTGGGAGCCCGAAGGGCGGGATTAGCGCCGATTCGCGGTTGGCTTTATCTCATGTGTCCGGTGACCAACCAACACCCTTATTTTGTAGATATTCGCGCCGATTCAAGCGAGGAAGCGAGGGTCATAGACCCGAGTCGGTGAGTAAACCGAAGGTTTGTGAGCGAAGCGAGCCGGAGAGCAAATCTCTGATTTGCGGTTCGCGGTTGGCTTATTCTCATACATCCACATCCAGCCAACTCCTTAACAACCCTGATTTTAAAGTGGTCAAATTTGACCACTTTAGAATTCAAGCAGGTCTTCCAACAATACACGAAATCAAAGTACACACCCAGAAAAAAAGATACCCCTTCCCCCCCCGAATTTTAGGGGAAGGGGCGTGACAGTAAACATTGAAACCAGATTGGAAACAGCTTTCGGCCTACACGGAAAATGTTACAAACCCGTGCAGATCGTTCGGGCAGGAGAGTCACAAGGCAGTACTCCTGTCCTCACTAACTAGATTCGATCTTAGAATATATATACCCCTAACCGCGCGGTGCGATAATGCCCCGGGATCGCTGAAAAAGGGGTATGTCAGTGAGAGAGGTGGGTTACAGAAATTGAAAAAAAACACCAGACCATAAACAAAATGAGCCGCTGGGGCGGCGAAAGGATTTGCCCGAACGGTCTCGCAAACCTTCAGTTTGCTCCGCTAAGGTTGTCGACTTCGTCACCAACCCGCTCCCGATGAGGGATCGTGAGGAAAAGCAAATCCGATTCTGCTCGCCCGAAGGGCGGATTCGCGCCGATTCAAGCGAGGGTCGAAGACCCGAGTCGGAGAGCAAATCTCTGATTTGCGGTTCGCGGTTGGTTTTTCTCATACATCCACACCTAACCGTACCCTTCCAGAACTACATATTCAACCTCCTCCCATTCCTCCGCCCCTGTCCCCCTTTTCGTGAATTTCGTTGGCGGGTTGGACGCTGAAAGCGGACGACCTCAGCCGAGCAAATCTTTGATTTGCGTTTTTTGAAAGTTTCGTGTGGGGGACGGGGGAGGGTACTTCATAGATTCCACAAGAACATTTTTTTTTATTTTCGTGTTTTCGTTTTTATTTTCGTGAATTTCGTGTGATGGGGGATGTGCGAAGCGTAGAATAAATCTCTGATTTGCGAACGCGGTTAAATAATTTCATACATCCACACCCACCCAATACACGAAATCGAAGTACACCCAACAAACACAATCAAAAAATTTGCAATCAAAACACCCCATCTCTCTCACTGACCACCACTTTTTTCACCAAACCCGAGGCACTATCGGACCGCGCGGTTTGGGGTTTATATCTTCACACCTCAACAAATAGTATATTGCGAAGTTCCACTTCGGCCCAGCACAAAAACCACCATAAAAAGAGTGATACAAAACAAACCAACAACGCACCTGCTTCGAATCAGATCGGCCAAAAGAATTGCTTCTTTTCCCCCTCGATATCGCTTAAATCAAAATAACTTATTTTCATAGATTATCCTGCTTTTTGCCAAATAATTCCTCGTTTTTCAAAAAAACATATACTAATATGCATGAAAAACCAATAATTTAGTATGCAGAGGAGGAACAGAAATCCTCTTGAAACTGCTAAAAGTCAACCTCTACAAAAGAGGGGAAGTGATGAAAATTTGAAAGAACATTTCAACCTGACCGTCAACAGCTCAGACAAAAAAACGTTCGCCGGATTCACACAAAAGTATCCGAAACCACAGACATCCAAAG
>DALTVX010000079.1 GCA_029987395.1 Methanocorpusculum sp.
GGAATGATCATATTTGCAGTCTGGGAAACATAAATGCAAGCAGTAGAAAAAATTACCCCTATCTTTGTTCCAAGGCGCTCCGTGATGTATTTGTATCGAAATCCGCGGAGAAACCAGGCAAGGACACAGATGATTACTGCTGCGATCAGCCAGGTCGGGACCAGGGACTCAAGAATATTTTGGAGATTTCCCTGAAGTTCATCCCAGACTCGAAGCAGCATATACCCCAGCAATGCAACCGCAATTACTGTGGGGATAACAACGGCGCTAACTTTTTTCCACATGAAGTCTCCACCACATCTTCAGGATATCTTTACCCATATTGCTCACATCTTTGAATCTGACGGTAGTGCCCGGTCCTTGTGTCCAAATGACCGCAAATTCGTCTACACGAAGTCCGTATTTTTGTGCAAGGACGAGTGATTCTGTGTCCCAGAACCAGTGGGGTGCCTGGATTTTTGGCACAAGTTTTTTGAGGACCTCAGTTCTATAGGCTTTAAATCCGCACTGGTGATCGTTGAGTTTGCTGCCAAGGAGTAATCTGACCAGAAAATTATATCCTCTGCTGGCGATCTCACGGTCGCCGCTTCTCACAATATTACTGTCTTTCATCAGGCGTGAACCGGTCGCCACATCTGCTCCGTCCTCGATATGCCCAAGAAGTTCAGAGAGATGTTTGATATCGGTCGCAAGATCGACATCATAATAACAAAATATCTCGCCCCGGGACTCGGCAAGAGCCCGGTTCAGTGCCCTTCCTCTCCCTTGCCGCTCATCAGAGTGCAACAGTCTCACGCGTGGATCTTTTTTCTCCCACTCCTCCACGCATTCCCGGCTTCCGTCAGTACTTCCATCCTCTGCGACGATCACCTCAAAGGATTTTCCATATGCTTCGAGCGCTTCGATCGATTTTGGAATAGCTGTCTTCAAAGCCTCCACGTCATTGAAGACCGGAAGAACTGTGGTGACGACTACTTCTGTCAACGATTTTTCTCCTCTAATGATTTAGCAGCATCGAGACCCGCCAAGATCGATCCCTCCATACTTCTTTCCGGATAATTACTCTTGGAAAACATTCCTGCGATGAACAAATTATTCTCGAGATCGGTCGGCGGAATTGTATCTTTATATCCAGTTACGTATACTGGGCCGGCAAACCGGTCAATGTACAGATCTGCGTGATGGATCTCACTGATATCTATAGAAAAACGTCTGCAGAAGTCATCGATCATACGGTCTTTTAGTCCGGGGTCTGGTTCATCTTTGAAATAGGATGCAAGATATACAACGTGTTCACCGTACCACTCGAACGGAACAAAGTTTGTGTGCGTCACCACGGCCCCATAGGGGGCTGGATCTCCCATATTGGTCCAATAGATGCCGTTTGTTGGGTCGCGGGCAAGACCCAAGGTCATGCATGCCGCTCCCTGATACATCAGTTCAGGGAGTTTATCTGACGTATTTCTCATGAGAGAGTTTGTGATCTGAGGCGGCAGCGTTGAGATGACCGCGTCATACTCTTCACCGTTTATCAGCCATTTGTTATTTTTTCTGACAAGCGTTTCTGCCGGCGTGTTCAGTCTGACCTCCACCCCTGCCGATGAAAGTTTTTCGCACATTGCATCGATGAGCCTATGCCAACCGCCTTTTAGATACCCGAGCCGCTCTCCCTCCGAACCTCTGTCTGAGCGAATGGCGATCCTGCTCATGAGCCAAGCAGCCGACACTTCATCTTTCATGGAGCCGAATTTACTTGTCAGCAGGGGAGCAAAAAACGCATCATAAATATCCTCACCTACCTTCTCGAACAGATACTCCTTCGCAGTAATTTTGTCAAGCGGGCCAAGGTCAATTTTTCGTGAACTGATGACGAAAAGTCCGAGCCTGGCTTTCTGGAAAAATGTCAGGCAGGGATAGCGGAGGATCTCCAGCGGGGTCGTGAGCGGGTGAAGTTTTCCGTTCATATAATAGCCGGTCGAACCCTTCAGCCAGATCAGGTCAGATCTGAGATCAAGGGTATCCAGCAGAGAAAATAGATTATTATCGCCGGAAAAACAGTGGTGATACAGGGTTTCTAGAGTATAGGTATTGTTATAGGTGAGGGAGGACATGCACCCTCCGGGGCTGTCACTTTTTTCAAAGATGACCACCTCGTTTTTATCAGCAAGCTGCAGTGCGGCTGACAAACCTGCGAGTCCTGAACCAAGAATCCCTATCTTCATCGTAATATATGATAGCTTTGCTTGATAAGAAAGTTTTTGGCAGACCTCGTCATATAGTATGGAAGTCATATATATTCCTTGACTTACATATATACAACAACTAAAGGTGTCTACAGGAAATGCGAGTATTTTTTATAGGATTTGGACAAGCAGGAGGGAAGGTCGTGGATATGTTCCTGGCACAGGACAGAAAGATGGGATCCACGAGTTTCCGTGGTATTGTCATCAATACTGCCCGAACTGATCTGATGGGTGTAAAATATATACCCATGGAAGATCGTCTCCTTATTGGTCAGACAATGGTCAAAGGTCACGGTGTTGGAACCGATAACGTGACCGGTGCAAAGGTAGCGGCTGATGAAATAGATACGATCATCAATGCGATCGACAAACGCGGAACCCATGACGTTGATGCATTCGTCGTTTGTGCTGGCCTTGGCGGCGGAACAGGTTCTGGTGGTGCCCCTGTTCTCTGTCGTCACTTAAAGCGTATTTATCGTGAACCCGTGTACGCTCTTGGTATCATTCCTGCTCCTGAAGAGGGCAGGCTTTATTCTCTGAATGCTGCCCGGAGTTTATCCACCTTGGTGAACGAGGCAGACAATGTTATCGTCTTTGACAACAGCGCATGGAAAAACGACGGCGAGAGTGTGAAAGGTGCTTTCGATCGGCTGAATGAGGAGATCGTTCGCCGATTTAGCGTTCTTTTCCGTGCAGGTGAGGTCAGCAAATTTGGTGTTGGAGAGATGGTCGTCGATGCAAGTGAGATCATCAACACTCTGCGTGGCGGAGGCATCTCTTCCGTTGGCTATGCGATCAGCGAAGCTCTTCCGAAAGGAAGCAAGTCCTCTTCTAGATCAGGTGGCGGACTTCTCGGCGGACTCCTTGGAAAAAAGGACAAGAGACAGGAGCCCCATATCGATATCACGTCCACTGATGACAAATCCGCAAAGATCATTGGTCTAGTACGCCGTGCCATGCTTGGACGTCTGACTCTTCCTTGTGACTACTCAACTGCTGAACGTGCTCTTGTTCTTGTTGCCGGTCCGCCGACTGAACTTGATCGTAAAGGTGTCGAGAAATCGAAGAGCTGGGTCGAGGAAAATATCGCCGGTGTCGAGGTTCGCGGTGGGGATTATCCGGTCGACAGTGGTTATGTTGCCGCAGTCGTTCTGCTAGCAACGATCGGTAACGCACCCCGTATCCGTGAACTGATGGAACTTGCAAAGGAAGCTAAGGAAGAGGTCGTGAGATCTCGTGAACGGGCCACTTCATCGATGTTTGAGGATGGCATTGATCCATTGTTTGAGTGAGGATATAATGAAAAAAATCGCCTATATATTATTTGCACTTTTAATGTGTGCAACATTGATCGGGACCGTATCTGCTTTTGAATGTCCTAAAACTGCTACAGTAGATCCTTCGGGTTCTTTGAGCCCGGGTGAAGCGGTCACTGCTTCGATGAGTATCGTTCTCCCAAGGGGTAGTATAAGCACATCTGACTCTCTTAAATTGACCACTGCTCTTCGTGATTCAACACACTGGACGGTGCATGTGTACAAGGGAACGGCTTTAACGGGCAATCAAATAAGTGAAGATGCGTTGATAACAACTCTCTCCTCCTCCAGTTTTGTATATACTATTTCTGGATTCGTTCTGAATTATTCTCAACCGATTACTTTAAATATCGCTCTCAGCGGTCTTGTACCTGATAGTTTGAAAGGTCAGTCTGTTACAATCTTAAAAATTGATCAAGTCTCAGGTTCAGGAACTATTATCGGTTCCTCTACATACTCTTCCCCTTCCCAAAAAGTATACAATCCCGATGATTTTTCCGGAATGGTCACTGCTACTGAAGAACAGATCGCATCTTTTGAGTCTCGCCTCATCGCCTACATATCCTATGGCGTTGATGTATCTCCATTGGTGACTAATCTGGAGTCTGCTAAAACCTCTCTTAAAGCAGCAAAATCAGCAGGAACATCTAATGTCGTTCTTGCCAATCAAAAGCTCGAAGCTGCGACCACGCAATTAACTGCAGCCGAGAAAAGTCTTTCTCTTGGCGGTCTGACTGCCATCAAAGCAAATACAGATGAAATCGATCATATTGTCACTGAACTTTACGGGAAAGGTTGGGATACCGAGGCAAAACTGCTTGCAACGATCAATCAGGGTATCAAAAACACCTATGATGTAGCTGCACAGTCATATAATGTGGGCGGTTCACCGAATGTCGATGAAAATCTTCTGTTATCTGAACAGGCGGTCGCAGATGGCAATGCCTATCTGGACCAGGCATCTGCCTCGCCACTTGCAGCAGCAGGAAATATTCTGCCGATCATAATTGTGATCGTAGTTGCCGTTCTTGTGGTTGTTGGTGCAATAGTTTTCATTAGAAATCGGAGAGGCGGCGGTTGGGACGAACTTGGATAATCGATATGATTTATGAGGAGTGTCCTCTCCTCTATGACACTTTTTTTAAAATAGTATAATTAAATTTAGTGGAAGAGCTCGTCCATATACTCTACTGACCGACCTTCCGACTCTTTTTTGGTGAACACGGTGATCACATCTCCGGGCATAAATGTGACGCTTCCACTGGGAATGATCAGTTTTCCGCCTCTCCGGATCGCGATGTAGAGCATATCTTTCATATCAGAAACGTCTTTGACCGTCTTGTTCACGCCTTTTGCCCCGTCTCTTGCGGTCACCTCAAAGATGCTTCCTCCCTCGATCGATGCAAGAAGCTGTGTGTCAGGATTTTCTGACCAGAGATAGAGGCTTCGTGCAACGATCTCATCCGGATTTTCACTGATCCGTACACCGACCTCTTTGAACAGATCGGCGTGCTCTTTTTGGTTCACGATCGAAACGAGGGTCTTCACCGCATACTTTTTTGCAAGCCAGCAGGCCATGAGATTTAGGGCATCATCGCTGGTGGTCGCGACTAAAGCATCTGCTCGATCGATCCCGGCGTCCTCTAAAATTGCTTTATCGGTTGCATTTCCTGCGATTGCCAGGAGATCATGTTGTGACAGGATGTCGGCACATTTATCTTCATCCTTGTCGATCACCACAACACTGTGCCCGTTCTCCGACGCGATCCCGGCAAGACTTCTTCCAATTCCACCCAGACCAACGATGATGAGATACATAGAAATCCGTATGCTGTCGGATGGTATTATATCTATTCCCTCAAATATACGTATCCGATGAGGATATGTGGAGTTGATGAGGCAGGGAAGGGTCCGGTCCTTGGTCCGATGGTCACCGCAGGCGTTCTTGTATTGGATCCGTCAGAGCTGGAGACACTGGGCATCAAAGACTCCAAAAAACTTACCCCGAAAAAACGCGAGAGTCTGTTTGAAGAGATCATTTCCTCTTGGCAGACATATACGGTCGTTCGAACTCCTCTAGAGATAGATACACGCGAATGTACGATGAATGCATTCACCGCCGCATGCCATGCGGAGGTTGTTCGCGCTCTTCATCCCGACCACATCTTTCTTGATGCTTGCGATGTGAACGCAAAGCGTTTTGGCGACACAGTTCTTCAATTGAGCGGCATCTCCGCAGAGATATGTTCGGAGCACAAAGCCGACGCAAAATATTCTGTCGTCGGAGCAGCAAGCATCGTCGCAAAAGTCACTCGGGATAGATGCATTGCTGAACTAAAATCAGAGTATGGCGAGATAGGAAGCGGATATCCTTCAGATTGCCTGACGATAGAATTTCTCACTGAATATATTCATACGCATGGCGAGCCACCGACCTGCGCCCGCAGATCCTGGCAGACCGTCCAGAATATTATTGACCGATCCCGACAGACCGGTCTTTCCGACTTCTTCTAAGCAACCTCTTATTATCCAACTTCCAATTAGTATGGAATGGATTTTGGCTGGCTTATTCCGGTAATTATTGCAGTGATGATTTATGCGTGGATATGCTATGCCATTAAAAAATACAATATTCTCCCAAACACCTTCTCCTTCATGGGTCCATGTTTGATGATCAAAACGACCCATACTGGCATCTTTGACAAACTCGCCGGATGGAAACGCCTTCTGATCGCCTATGGGAATCTTGGTGTCATCCTGACCGTCATCTGTGGGGTGGTCATCACTCTGTTGTTTGTATTTACAGCACTCATGAGCCTCTTTATTCATACAGAGCCGATAGCGCCGCAAAATCTTTTACTGATCCCCGGGATCAATGAATTTGTTCCCTCGACGTTTGCTGTTTGGTTTGGGCTTATTTTTGCGATAGTTATCCATGAATTTGGACACGGTCTTCTTTCACGTGTAGAAAACATCAAAGTCAAATCGACCGGCATTCTTGCGCTGGTCATCCCGATCGGTGCCTTTGTTGAACCGGATGAGGAGGATGTCGCAAACTCTTCGCTACCAACAAAACTTAGATTGTATGCGGCCGGGATCACCAACAATCTGGTAGTTGGGGGTATCTGCATCCTTATGCTTGTGCTCCTGCTTGGTCTTGTTATCCCGGGTTCCTCTCCTTACGTATATGGGATTTATCAAGGCTATCCGGCCGAAGAGGCAGGTGTTTTGCCCGGCACGATCGTTTTTGCTGTCGACAACATTTCCGTCTCAAGTCTTTCCGATATCTCGGCGATTCTTGCAACGACCAAGGTAAATCAGACGATCAATCTTCGCGGAGAGTATCGGGGGACTCCCCAGACATACGATATCACTCTGACATCGATTCCGCCCGATCTTGGCGGCACGCTTCTTGCATCCGATTCTGACTCAGGATTTATCGGTGTATCCTTCTCTGAGCCCTCAGCTATCACGAAAACTCTTGATACGTTGATGCATCCTTCCTCTCCTCTCGGAGCTGCCGGCTCGCTTCTGACCTTCATTGTCATTCCATTCTCCTCGATCGCAGGAACGGATGTACTAAGTTTTCTGATCGTAGACGCTCCTGACCCTGCAATATTACAATCTCCGTTTGCCGGGTTCTGGGAGATCATTCACATTCTCTTCTGGTGTGCATGGGTCAACATCCTGCTTGGTATATTCAACGCCCTGCCGATCGGGCCGTTTGACGGTGGGCAGATGCTGCGTGAAAGCCTGCGTGCATGGTTTATCAGACGGGGGAAGGATGAGAGGGTCGCATTTAGTATCTGCAGATCGATATCCTATGTTCTTGTGCTCCTCATCGTTATTCCCCTGATCATGCCATATTTTTTCTGAGGGAAGATTAATTATTCCTCAACTTCACACATAACTACCATCATGAAACGTATCGCAGTACTTGCGTCCGGGCGAGGGTCAAATTTTCAGGCGATCCTGGATGCTCTTTCAAAGGGCAAGATCAATGGAGAAATCGTGGCTCTTTTCACGGACAATAAAGAAGCCTATGCGATCGATCGTGCAAACATTGCCGGTATTCCTGCTATTGTTCTCAACTATAAGGATTATCCCTCAAAAGAGAGGTATGAACTCGACCTCCTTACGGCTATGCGAGAGGTCGATGTCGATTTATTTGTCTGCGCAGGGTACATGCGTATCATTGGCTCTGAGATAGCTCGTGAGTTTGCCGGAAAAATGATCAACATCCACCCGGCACTTTTGCCTGCCTTTGCCGGTCTTCACGGCCAAAGACAGGCAATAACGTATGGTGTGAAAATTGCCGGCTGTACTGTTCACTTTGTGGATGAAGGACTCGACTCAGGCCCGATCATTTTACAAAAATCTCTGGAGGTTATGGACGATGACGACGAGGATTCCTTATCTGATCGGATCTTAGAACTGGAACACCTGGCTTTTCCCGAAGCCGTAGCTTTGTTCTGTGCTGATCGCCTGATCGTGTCCGGTCGTCATGTGAGAATACTTACCAAGGCAAACACTCAATAGGTCTAAGATCGTATAGTATAAGGCATATTCTCTATGGCAAAAGCAGAAAAAGGCGTATCAATAAAAAAAATCTCTCAGGAACGAGTTGATATTTTGTTTGAACGTGCAAAAGAGGCACAAAACGAGCCGGAACTTTCAGCTCGTTACGTCTCCCTTGCCCGCGAGATGGCGATGAAACAGCGTGTTCGTCTGGCACGATCTCACCGACGCTCATTCTGCTCGTCATGTCATGCCTTCTTTGTTCCCGGAAAAAATCTCCGGGTGAGGATCCAGCATGGGAAGATCATCTATACATGCGGTATCTGCGGAGCAGTTACCCGTATCCCCCTCAATAAAAAACCGAATCAAGGTGAAAAACAATCTCAGATATTACCGAATCATATATCCAGACCCTGAAACCAACCATCTGGGTCGGGAAAAACGGCTACACCGAGGATCTCGTAGCAGAAGTCCGTCGTCAGCTTGACACACGCAAAGTGATCAAAATCAAATGGCTTCAGAGCTCAGACATGAACACCGAGGAGGTACAGGATCTTGCTCGGACCGTCTCAGCCGATATCATTGCCACGCGTGGGAAAATCATCGTCCTCGGCGCGAAAAACCGCGGAAAGGTCATCGGAACTGGGCCCGCGAGGCGAACACCCCCGAAAAATTTTACAATCCGCGATAAGATCAAGTTTTCTTTCTCGGGAAAGAAATAACCCACTACTTTTTTTTCTAGCGAACATATATTATCTTCTGACTCAAACATGTACAGACTGTTAATGTCATCTATTGCGGAATAGTTCCGTAATGAAGCATGTCTCCAACATGCGGCATACAGTGAGGATTGTCAATGACTACAGTGTTTGATATTCCGGCAGACTTACTCATCGCAAAGGTAGCAGACGA
>DALTVX010000080.1 GCA_029987395.1 Methanocorpusculum sp.
GGAAAGTGCGGCTATGGACAGTCCGATGATCAGTGGCGAAACCAGAATGACCTGTGCAATTATCATTGCATTGGTGGTGTACAGGAGTTTTAACGGACCAAAAGGCCCCGAATTCGATACAAGGAGATAAACCAGTAATCCAACGATCACGGTCGGCAGAGCATATAAGGTCTGGACGATGTTGATGATGGTACGTTTTCCGTGAAAATCATAATAGTAGATGAGGGCGCCGATCGGGATCGCGATCAAAGCGGCTGCGAGTGTTGCAAGGGATGAAACATAGATGCTTCTGCCGGCGATCTCCATGATTTCCGGATCCATCGTTATGATGAGCGTAATTGCTTCCAGAAACCCGTCGATTATCTCTCCCATGTGTATCTGTCCTGTGTTTTACATAAAATAAAAAAAATTGAATGACCGTCTCATGCAGTCGGACGGACTACAGGAGTGATACAGTCAATGTTGAACGGCGGAAGAGTGCTGTCCTTTAAGGTGTTCATCGGCGTGAAGAGTGGTTTGCCGTAGATTTTAGCACCGTATGCGCCGATAAAGTTCTGACCGTCTTTGGAGATGAGCCAGTTAGTGAAATCGGTTGCATCTTTGACATTGGTGCCCGGGAATTTTGCCGGGGATATCGTCATGACGGTGTATCTGTTCAGAAGGGAGGTCCCCTCGTCGATGATCACTTCGAGCGGAAGGTTGTTGTTTTTCTTGTAGGTGAGGTATGTTGCTTCATCAGTGAGAACGTAGGCACCAAGTTGGCCTGCGGTGGTCAGGGAGTCTCCCATGCCTGCGCCGGTCTCTTTATACCATGGTCCGCTTCCGGTGATCTGAGCAGTGTAGTTGAATCCTGCCGATTTCCAGATGTTTTTCTCTGCAGAGTGGGTCCCTGAATTGTCTCCGCGGGATATAAAGACGATTCCGTCAGTTTTTGCTTCTCCCAGTTTTTTCAGTATGGTCACTCCCTCTTCAGGGCTTATTCCCGCAATCTTTGCCGGGTCGTCGGCCGGACCGACGATGATGAAGTAGTTGTATGCGATACCTCTGTGGTTAACACCATAACCCTCAGTGATAAAGGCTGCTTCTTGGGAAGGAGAGTGGACGAGTAATACGTCGACATCACCATTCTTTGCGGAGGCAATTGCTTTTCCGGTACCCTGTGAGGTGATCAAGAGATCAACATTGAATTTTTCAAGATAGTGATCTTGGACCGCATCAAGGAGTCCGGTGTCATACAGCGACGTGGTCGTCGCGATTTTCAGCTGGGTCGGTTCCTGCTGTTGTGCATCTACGCATCCTGCTGCAAAAATAACAGCGAACAGAATGAGAAAAACACCAAACACACGTAGTAATTTTTTCATACGGATTTACGTATCTCGGTCATCCTATAAAAATCAATTTGATGTTAATTTAATCAATTAAGTTTATTTAACCTGATGTTTGAACCTAATATTATAAATAAAATCCCATTTTTTAATATATATCAGGTATTATTCTAAAAAAATCTAAATAAATCAGCAGAATTTCATTAATTTCTCAAAACTCTCGATATGCGTCATGCAATCTCTTATAAATCACGAATGGCGCATATTTAGATGAAAATAATCAAAAAAATTCGAAAAAGAGTAATTTTATCCTCTTTACTCAATGGAAACCGATCAGTATATATAAATTATTCCGGTGAGGTTCAGATAGACATTGATGTCCTCTCTGATTGTGCCGTCGTTTATCTTTTCCGGGACTGCTGTCAGTACCCGATTCATCAGTGCGCCGGTGTCATACTGGACTTTGATGTTGAGCTGGCGTGTGGCTTTGTAGATCAAAAAAACCTCCTGAGTGAGCTGGCTCCCTGCAGAGAGTGTGCAGACAAGGGTTGCCTCGAGTGAATAGACGTATTCCAGAGCCTCTTTTGCGAGCCGGATATTATCGTTTGCCGATTTCTCTATAAGACTGATGTTTGAGCGGGTGGTCTTGAGCTCATCAGCGACCCCCTGTTGAGTCATGCCATCCTTTCGTGATTGGATCACCATCTTCTGTCGATCTGTTAACAACGGTCCGGGCATTATCTTACCTTTGTAACCGATGAGTATAAAATATCTTTGATACCCTAATTTTTCGAAAAAAATTCCAAAAAGATGGAGAAAAATCTGCGCACGCCGCCCAACACCGTTATTGATCAAAAAACTAGAACTGGCCTCAGAGAATGGCTGGAATGTGATTATACGCTCTTATATCTTTTCCCTTAAATAAACGAAATACCCTGAATTCTTGCGCGTATCAATAAACTGGGCTGTTTAATTGGTTAATTGATTGTTAATTTAAAAAAATAAACATATTCATTTTATAAACCAAATTATATATTTTGTTCCGACATATGATACTTAGTAAACTAACATTGTTTTACATAAATTATAAGTTGTTGACAGCAGAGTTAGTTAATATACTCTGGTTTAAAGAAATCTAAGTATACGAGGTTATACCAAGCATGGCTGATATGAAGTATGTTTTGAGCACTTGTCCGTATTGTGGTACTGGATGCTCCTTCAATCTCGTTGTAAGTGACGGAAAAGTAGTTGGTGTGTCTCCCTACTCCCGTTCACCTGTCAACGAAGGAAAACTCTGTCCGAAAGGCATGTATGCCCATGAGTTCATCAACTCAGCTGACAGATTGACTACCCCGCTCATCCGCAAAAACGGAGAGCTGGTGCCGGTTTCTTGGGATGAAGCAACGACCTTCATCGCAGAAAATCTGAAAAAATACAAACCATCAGAGCGGTGTGCTCTTTCGTCTGCCCGTGTGTCCAATGAAGATAACTACGTCATGATGAAGTTTGCCCGCGGTGTTTTGAAGACCAACAATCTTGATCACTGCGCCCGACTGTGTCACTCTTCTACGGTCGCAGGTCTTGCAGGTTCCTTTGGATCCGGTGCAATGACCAACAGTATTCCCGATATTGCCGAGTCCAAATGTATTTTCATCATTGGTTCCAACACCTTTGAGCAGCACCCGCTGATCGGACGCCGCGAATACATGGCAAAAGCAAATGGTGCACACTACATCTACGCTGACCCGAGACGTACCATCACCGCCAATCAGGCAGATCTCTTTTTACAGTTCCACTCTGGATCTGACGTGGCTCTCCTCAACGGTTTGATGCATGATATCATCAAAAACGGATGGGAAGACAAAGAGTTCGTCGCAAAACGTACCAAAGGCTATGAAGAACTCAAAGCCGTTGTCATGCAGGAGAGATACAATCTTGAAAACGCTGCGAAGGTCACCGGTCTCACGCCCGAAGAGATCCACACTGCAGCTGACTGGATAGCCAACTCAGGCGGATGTGCGTTGATCTACTCTATGGGTATCACCCAGCACACTGTTGGTGTCGACAACGTGCACGCAACTGCAAACCTTCAGATGCTTACCGGAAATCTTGGTAAACCAGGGACCGGCGTCAACCCGCTGCGTGGCCAGAACAATGTTCAGGGTGCCTGCGATATGGGAGCACTTCCTGTTAGTTTCAGCGGTTATCAGAAAGTCACTGATCCAGAGGCACACAAAAAGTTCGCCGATGCATGGGGTTTCCCCGAAGACATCGCTCCGACCCAGAACGGATACGAGGTCACCATCATGATGAACGTTCTTGTGGACAACCCTGGAGAACTCAAATGTATGTATATCATGGGCGAAAACCCGCTTATGTCCGACCCGGACTTAAACCACGTTAAAGAAGCATTCGAGAACCTCGAGTTCCTCGTCGTTCAGGATATTTTCTACAACGAAACCTGTGATTACGCTGATGTTATTCTTCCGGCAGTCTGTTATGCAGAACGCGACGGAACGCAGACCAACACCGAACGCCGTGTCATTCGGTGGAGAAAGGCTCAGGATGCCCCCGGAGAAGCACTCGACGACTGGAAGATCCTCTCCATGGTCTCAGCTAAGATGGGGTATGAAAAACAGTTCGCTTGGGAATCTGCATCGGAGATCTTCGATGAGATGGCCAAACTTACCCCGCAGTATCATGGAATGAACTATGAGCGTCTGAACACACCCGAAGGTCTCCACTGGCCTTGCAAGACCCCCGAAGATCCCGGAACACCGATCCTTCACAAGGAAAAGTTCCTTACCTCGGACGGTCTTGGTGTCTTCTTCCCGGCAGAATGGAAAGCGCCGGCCGAAGTTCCGGATGACGAGTATCCATTTGTGTTTACCACCGGAAGATGTCTCTTCCACTGGCATACTGGAACGATGACACGCCGCAGTCCAACTCTCGACAAAGAAGTTCCGACCGGCTGGATCGAGATCAATGACGAGGATGCCAGAGCACTCGGCATCAATGACGGTGAGATGGTAAAAGCAACGACCCGCCGTGATTCGATCAGCGTGACCGCACGGGTCAGCCCGCAGATCATGAAAGGAACGACCTTTATGCCGTTCCACTTTGCTGAATGCGCCGCCAACCTGCTTACCCACAACGCACTTGACCCGGTCTGTAAAATTCCGGAATACAAGGCTTGTGCAGTCAAAATTTCTAAGATCACAGGAGGTCAGTAAATGTCTGCCAAAGGTGATATGTTCTATGCATGGACCGCAGTTCCCGGTATCAAGGGAGAATGCGGCGGTGCTGTAACATCCATTCTCAAATATCTGCTTGACAACAAGATCGTTGACGCCGTTTTGACCGTTCAGAAAGGTCTTGACGTTTTCGATGCAGAGCCGGTCGTCATTACCGACTCAGCAGATCTTGTAAAGACCGCCGGTTCCCTTCACTGCGGAACCCTGCTTCTGCCAAAACTCATCAAGAAGTACCTGAACGGTGCAAAAGACATGAAGCTTGCCGTGACCTGCAAAGGCTGCGATGCAAAAGCAATGTACGAGCTTGCAAAGCGTAATCAGATCAATCTTGAAAACGTCGTCATGATCGGTCTGAACTGCGGTGGATCAGTTTCCCCGGTCGTTGCCCGCAACATGATCTCATCGAAGTACGGCATCAATCCAAATGATGTAGTGAAAGAGGAGATCGATAAGGGGCAGTTCATTGTAATGACCAAAGATGGTCAGCACAAGGGCATATCGATCGATGAGCTCGAGGCAGAAGGTCTCGGCCGCAGATCGAATTGTCAGCGCTGCGAAACCAAGATCCCCCGTCAGTGCGATATCGTTTGTGGTAACTGGGGAGTTATCGGCGAGAAGGCCGGCAAAGCAACCTTTGTTGAGATCTGCTCTGATAAAGGCGCAATGATCTTCGACGGAGCTGTCAAGGCAGGCGTTCTTGAAACCAGCGCACCCGAACCGAAAGGTCTTGAGATCCGCGGGAAGATCGAGAATGTCATGATCAAGATGGGCAAGAAGAATCAGGTGAAACAGTTTGCCTCGATCGGTGAATCCACCGGCGACCGGCTGAGCTATATCATGTCTGAAACCAGCCGCTGTATCAAATGTTACGGCTGTATCGAAAACTGCCCGATCTGTTACTGTGTTGAGTGTTCAACCAAGAAACCTCATTTAGTCCCGCCGGGAAGACTTCCGCCGGACTTTATGTTCCAGCTGATCAGATTTGCCCACATCGCAGATTCCTGTGTGAACTGTGGTCAGTGTACGGATGTCTGTCCGATGAACATTCCGAACTCACTCTTCATGCACGCCCAACAGGTCGAGCTTGAAAAGATGTTTGGTCACAAGCCGGGTATGGATATGGAGCTTCCAGTTCTTGCCTACGCTGAAGAGATCGATGAGCGTGCCCGTCTGAATGCGACCGGCTCGGATATGATATTCGAGAACGTGTTCAAAGAATAAACGTTACGTCTTCAAAAATTTGGATTAAAACCTTACAGAGATAAACGGAGGAAATACACCCTCTCCTCCTGTTTTCGCCTCTCTGAATTATTTTTATTACATTAATGTGTCTTTTTTTGAACCAGTGATTTTTGCATGAGGTTGTTTTACACATATATTATACGTGATTTTATCTGCTCTTTATTTCTAAAAGAAAATCACTGTTAAACTAAAAAAAGAATAACTAGGATTACAGGGCGCTTCACACTTTCCAGGAGATATGTGCATAGAGCCCTTCTTCGGGGAAAACCAAGTTCCCGCTTTCCCCTCGAATGAGGACTTCGTCGAGATACTTTTTGATGATCTTTTTCTGTCGCTCTTCATGTGCGTCCATTCTGTCTGCATACTCTTCGACCGCCGTGTTCAGATCTGCATATCCCCGTGCATCTTTCATGGGGTGCACCGAAATGTCAGCATAGATCCCCATCTGATGAAGACAATTCCAGACAACGTCCGCCTTGGGTTTTGACCAGTATTTTTCGCCGTGGAGTTCCTCCCACAGATGAGCATAGGTCACATCCCAGACAGGCTCGTTCATAAACCAGAAGATATGCACCTCTTTGTTTGCTGCATGATGCATTTTTTCCAGTGCATCTTTGAGATCCGGGACACTCAGAGCAAACGAAGAAATGATGTAATCATATTTTTCCAGGCTCTTTGGATCCACATCTTCCCATGCCTTCTGGATGACGCTGATCGATGCCTCAACGTTTCGAAACTGCTTGTATTGATCCATGGCACGTGTCATGGGTTTGGAGGGTTCGACGACCGTGACACGGCATCCAGACCCCGCTAAAGGCACTGCAAGTGTTCCCGGTCCTGCCCCGATGTCAAGAACGGTCGAGCCTGCGGGGATATCCATCGCCGCGAGCTGATCGGTGATCCGGTGCATACCGCCGTTTTTTAGATTCTGCATCATCTTATCGACAAACTTCTGTATCGAAAAAAACTCTGCACTGGTTTTGTAGTTTGATACTGCCCGCTGTTTTTGGGTGATTTTTCTCCATTCACTGTCTGCGTCGTTCATAGTATTGCTTGAAGAATGATTTGGTAAGTGAAAACAGATATGGTTTTGCTTCAATCATTCATGTTACGAATCATTGTAATAATACTATTTTAAGCGGAATATTTTTTAAAAAACCAATATGTTAATACCCTCCATAGCTAACAGAACACTAGTTATAATGCATCGGGAAAATCATATTATTTTAACAGGTATTATTCTTTTAACCCTTCTTTTAATTTTTTCCAGCGGTTGCATCGGCTCTTCACCTACCGATCCAAGTGCTTTACTGAAAATTGCCACGCCAAATGAGATCGCCGAAGCCTCATATTTTGGAGACTACAACTTTGCTCAGATGACCCGGCTCACCACGCCGCATCTTGTTCAGGTGGATAAAAATGGGAATTATCTCGGTGCAGTTGCTAAATCATGGATCATATCTTCTGATGGAAAGATCTGGAGCTTCACGCTGGATCCACGTTATCGGTGGAGTGACGGGATACTTCTGACCGCTGAAGATGTGAAGTTTTCTCTTCAATATACCGCAGAAAAAAACCCTCTGGCTCCTTCATGGATCAAAAATTCCACGATCACCACAAGTACAAACACCGTTACGATCAACCTTGACAAACCCGTGTATCGTCTCTGCGGGGATCTAGTTTCGATGAACATCGTTCCAAAGCATATCTGGGGATCGATCAGTGATCCAAACGAATTCATCTCTGCAGGACCCTATGTCGGTTCTGCTGCCTATTACGTACAATCGGTCGATATCAACTCGGCAACTCTTGTTCTCGCGGCAAATCCATTCTGGCAAGGGGACGCTCCGTATTATGGAACGATCGAGGTCCATTGGTTTGCAACTGAGGATGCCGCTATTTCTGCTATGCTCGACGGTGAATGTGATACGTACTGGAAATACGGCGTCGCATTCCCTACCGGATCCATCGATCTTCTCGATTCGTCGGATAAATTCACCACGCTTGAGACACCTTCTTTGAAGATGTCGTATGTCGGGTTCAATACCATCACCTCTGATGTTGGAAGCGATCTAGCATTTCGACAAGCCATCGTGTATGCCATCAATTATGATGAAATGGTCAATATCTCGGCAGCAGGATATGGACTTTCGGCAAACACGGGATTTATTCCCTATGGTGTTCCGTATTACAAAGAATCGCCCGGAAACAAATACAATATTTCGAAAGCCACGTCGATGCTTGATGCGGCAGGATATAAAGATGTGAACGGTGACGGGATCCGTGAGGATACAAACGGAGATCCCCTTTCGATCACGCTTCTCGCCCGTGACAAAGTTGGCGGCTCTCTCATCAAAAATTATCTTGAAAAACTCGGGTTGAAGGTGGAATACACATTTGCCTCTGATATCAATGCCTGGGTCGAGATAAAGGATGCTTATTCCTATGATATTGCCTATAATGGGATCACGCCAAAAGGGATGATGATGGATTCCGGCTGGGCGACCGGGTACTTTGCAAACAATACGGTTGGAGAGGGAAAACTTCAGAACGTGAACGATCCGGTGTTCCTTGATCTTTGCTCGAAGATCGTTATAACTCCTGATGGACCTGAACTCAAAGCTCTGATCTACGAGCTGCAGGATTATTATGCCGACGAGGTCCCCGGGATCGCTATTTACTGGTGCACGGACGTGACGCCTATCAATACTGAGATCTCCGGCTGGTACATTTCCCAAACGACCGGTCTTTACAATGAGATCTGTCTGCTGTCGATCCACCCAACAAAATAATCATCTTTTATCCACATATTTTTGATCCAGCGGCGTTTCGGAAATCGCTTTGACGTAACTTCAATCATTCGTGTTACGAATTATTTTGATAATATTATTTTAAGCGCACTAACATTATAAAACAACATATTAATAGAATCAATGCTAAGAGAACACTAGTTGCTATGTATCGGAAAAATCATATTGTTTTTGCAGGGATCATTTTCCTGATCCTTCTTTTGGTCTTTTCCAGCGGCTGTATCGATTCTTCAAAGACCGATCCAAACGCTGTACTTAAGGTCGCCACGCCAAACGAGATCACCGAAGCCTCGTATTTTGGAAACTACAATTTTGCTCAGATGACCCGGCTCACCACGCCGCCTCTTGTCCAGGTGGATGAAAACGGCGAGTACGTCGGGGCTGTTGCCAAGTCATGGACCGTTTCTTCTGATGGAAAGGTCTGGAGCTTCACGCTGGATCCAAGTTACCAATGGAGTGACGGGACACCTCTGACCGCTGAAGATGTGAAGTTCTCTCTTCAGTATACCGCAGAAAAAATTGCCACGTCCCCCTCATGGATCAAAAATTCCACGATCACCACGAGTGGAAACACTGTTACGATCAGCCTTGACAAACCTGTGTATCGCCTTTGCGGGGATCTTGTTGCAATGAACATCGTTCCAAAGCATATCTGGTCATCGATCAGCGAACCGGAAGAGTACATTTCTGCAGGACCCTATGTCGGCTCAGCTGCCTATTACGTACAAGCGATCGACATCAACTCGGCAACGCTTGTTCTCTCTGTAAATCCGGCGTGGAAAGGGGACGCCCCGTATTATGGAACAGTGCAGATCCACTGGTTTTCGACCGAGGATGCCGCTATTTTCGCCATGCTCGGCGGTGAATGTGATACGTACTGGAAGTACGGTGCCGCATTCCCTACCGGCTCCATAGCTCTTCTTGATTCGTCGGACAAATTCACCACGCTCGAGACACCTTCTCTGAAGATGTCGTATGTCGGTTTCAATACCATCACCTCTGATGTTGGAGCCGATCTGGCATTCCGAAAAGCCATCGTATATGCCCTCAATTATGATGAACTGGTCAACATCTCGGCGGCAGGATACGCTGTGACCGCAAACTCCGGATTTATTCCACAAGGTGTTCCTTATTACAAAGAAACAGCAGCTAACACGTATAATGTCGAGAAAGCCAAGTCGATGCTGGACGCTGCAGGATATAAAGATGTGAACGGCGACAAGATCCGTGAAGATACAAACGGAAAACCCCTCTCGATCACACTCCTGACCCGTGACAAAGTTGCCGGCGAACTCATCAAAGAGTATCTCGAAAAGGTGGGCCTGAAGGTGGAATACAAATTTACCGATCTCAATACATGGATCGAGATAAAAGAGGCTCATGCCTATGATATCGCCTACAATGGGATCACCCCCAAAGGCATGATGATGGATTCCGGTTGGGCCAGCGGGTACTTTGCAAGCAATACCGTTGGAGCTGGCAAACTTCAGAACGTCAACGATCCGGTGTTCCTCGAACTCTGTTCAAAGATCGCTATAACCCCTGACGGAGCTGAACTCAAAGCTCTGATCTATGACCTGCAGGATTATTATGCCGCAAATGTTCCCGGCATCGCCCTTTACTGGTGTACGGACGTGACCCCGATCAATACAAAGATCTCGGGCTGGTACATTTCCAAAGCGACCGGTCTTTATAACGAGATATGTCTGCTGTCGATCCACCCAACAAAATAACCATCTTTTTTTAACTGTTGTGACCAACAGTATACATACTCTGAAATACGTATGAACAAAGCTATTTCCAGAAAAATCATCCGCTATAGCGTATCTCTTCTGATAGTTGTTCTGCTCGTGTTTTTCCTTCCCCGCTGTATGCCCGGTGACCCGGTCCAGTGTCTTGTCGGCGAGGATGTTTATGTAACGCAAGAGATCCTCGATTCGATCACCGTAAAACTCGGTCTTGATCAGCCTCTTTCTGAGCAATTCATGATCTATATCGGCAATCTCCTGACCGGTGATCTTGGCTATTCCTATACACGTCATCAACAGGTTGCCGCTCTCATCTTGGACCGTCTGCCTTGGACTCTTCTTTTGACTGGTGTTTCGATGTTGATCGGCTATACCTTTGGGATCATCGCCGGGACCTGGTCTGGATGGGTGACGGAACGAAAAGGTGCAAAGATCTTGACCGCGTTTGGGGTCGTGGTGTCCTGCATCCCGCCGTATCTTCTGGGGCTGATCTTTTTCTCGGTGTTTGTGTTCCAGCTAGGCTGGTTCCCGTACAAGGGGTTTTACGAGACACCGGATATTTTCAGCGTCGCTTATCACATGGCTCTCCCGATCCTGACGCTTGCTTTGTTTGTGTTTGTTCGAAACATGATCATCATGCGTGGTTCGGTCCTGACGGAAAAAACCCAGCTCTATCCTCAGTTTGCAAAAAGTCTTGGGATCCCGCAAAAAAAGATCATCTATGGGCATGTGATGAAAAATGCGATTTTGCCGATCGTCACGCATTTTGCGATAGATTTCGGGTTCATTCTTTCGGGAGCACTGTTTATCGAAATCGTCTTTTCCCTGAATGGTCTTGGTCGTGTGATGTACACCGCGATCCTGAATCTGGATTATCCGGTTCTTTCCGGGTTGTTTCTGGTGGTCGCATTCATGGCGGTATTTGCAAATATGATCGCAGATATCCTTTACGGGGTCATCGATCCGCGGGTGAAACAGGGTGATGATCAGTGAAGTTCGATAGGCGGTATATTCTTCCCGGTCTTTTGATCCTGATCCTTTTGGTCGTGGCGATATTTCCGGCCGCATTTGCGCCGTATGAAGTATCCGATCGCGGCTTGACGTATCAGGGGCCGAGTGCCGAGCACCTTCTTGGTACCGATAATATGGGAAAGGATATTTTTTCTCTTCTGATCTATGGGGCAAGATGGACGCTGATGATCGGGTTTGCCTCGGGTTTGCTTGCCGTTAGTGTTGGTACCGCGTTTGGGCTTCTTGCCGGATGGCGAAAAGGTTTCCTGGATGAGTTTCTTATGGGAACGACGGATATCGTTTTGATTTTGCCAAAGATCCCGCTGGTGATCATTCTCGCCGCATATCTTGGACCAAGTCCGTGGGTGCTGATCTTTGTCCTCGGGCTTTTGTCCTGGGAGTCGATCGCCCGTGTGGTTCGTTCGAAGGTCATACAGATCCGTTCCTCGAATTATATTCTCGCCGCAAAGTGTCTTGGATTTTCAGACTGCAAGATCATGCTCCGCGAGATTCTTCCGGTTGTATTCCCGGTGATCGTGCCTAAGTTCGTTCTTGTTACGGCTGCTGCTATGATATCGGAGGCCTCACTGGCATTCCTAGGACTTTCCGATCCCCTCATGGTCTCATGGGGTGGGATGATCTCGGATGCGTTCACGTACAGCGGATTTCTTCGCGGGATGTGGTACTGGTGGCTTCCGCCGGCACTTTGTATCATTCTTGGTGTCCTCGCGATCACAAGTCTTGCCTTTATCCATGAACGGGGAGTTCGTGAGGTGGTCCAGTTATGACCCCGCTGCTTTCGATCAACGATCTATCAGTTTCGTTCCCGGGTCCTCGTGGAAAGATCCCTGCGGTACGAAATGTCTCTCTCTCTCTTTCTTCGGGCGAGTGTTTGGCGATCGTCGGGGAGTCTGGATGCGGGAAGTCTGTGATCGCTCAGTCGGTTATGCGTCTGCTTCCTTATGGGACGGAGGTCCTCGGGAATATTTCGTATCATGGCCAGGATATTTTGCAGCTCGGTGATCATCAGATGGAAAAGATACGTGGTCAGGAGATCGCGATGGTTTTTCAGAGTCCGGAACGGGCTTTGGATCCGGTGATGAAGATCGGCAAGCAGCTGATCCAACCACAAATGATCCACGGGCTTTGTTCAGAAAAGGAGGCCAGGCTTCGGACGATGGGGGTGCTTCGCGGCCTTGGTCTGGATGCAGAATGGATCATGAATGCCTATCCTTGGATGTGTTCCGGGGGGATGTGTCAGCGGATCGTGTTTGCCGCGGTGTCTCTTCTTCATCCGAATCTGGTGATCGCCGATGAACCGACGAAGGGTCTGGACGCGGATCGTCTGGGTGAATTGGAAGGAATGTTATCTTCTATCACGTCGGGCGGTTCTACCGGGCTTCTTCTGATCACGCATGATATAGATGTGGCATCTCGTCTTGCTGATCGTATCCTGGTGATGTATTGCGGGATGGTCGTTGAAGAAGGAAAAACCTCTGAGGTTTTATCGAAGCCGGTGCATCCGTATACCCGCGGCCTTCTCGGAAGTTTGCCGAAAAACGGGTTCGTGCCGATCCCCGGTGTTTCGCCGGCACTTACCGATCTGCCAACCGGTTGTCCGTTTCATCCCCGATGCCCGGATGCAGATGAAATATGCCGCCGTTGTGTTCCTGAATCGCGAAACGGGGTGAGGTGTCACCGATGTTGATTTTGGAGGCTGAACATATTTCAAGGGCCTATAATGGTAAATCCGCTCTTGCAGATTTTTCTTTTGCGGTCTCTCGAGGCGAGACGGTGGGGCTTGTCGGTGCGTCCGGGTGTGGAAAAAGTACCTGTTCCCGGCTGCTTGCCGGATTGGAACGTCCGGATTCTGGTGTCATTCGGTATCTCGGTCGGGAGCTTATCGCTCCAGATCCCGGGATACAGATCATCTTTCAGGATCCGGCGGGTTCGTTCAATCCGGTTCGCACGATCCATCAGTCACTTGCCGCTGTTTTGAACGAGACCGGCGTTTCGAAATCGAATCAGAGAAATGTACTGGAGAAAGAACTTCTTCATGCTGGTCTGCAGCCTGAAATTTTATCGAGATATCCTGACCAGATTTCCGGAGGTCAGGCACAAAGGGCCGCGATCGTTCGCGGGATGCTGGTACATCCAAAGGTGATGATCCTGGATGAACCCACCTCCGCTCTGGACGTTTCGGTCCAGGCGCAGATCCTTCATCAATTGAAGGATATTCAGGATGAGACCGGGATCTCGTATGTGTTTATTTCGCATGATCCCGAGGTCGTCGGGTTTATGGCGGATCGTGTAATCCATCTTTGAATAGGACTTACGCGGTGTGAGAGAATCACTCCAAATTCTTTAACGTTGTGTACGGACACAAGAGAAAAAAACTAACCGCGAATCTCCGCGAATAATCGCGAATCGCATTTTCCTTGCGCCGTCGTGCTCTGCTCCGGCTCATCGCCTACGCAGAATCGCACGCCGTCTGGAAAAATGCTATAGGAAAAACCGGCGTGCCGGTTTTTCTCCCAAGTTACTTCTCTTTTCTGCGATCTAAGAAATAATGAAATAACAGAAAAATCCGCACGCGGATTTTTCTCTCAGCATTTTTCAAGAGAGGATGCGATTCTGCGTAGGCGATGAGCCGGAGCAGAGCAGCCGAACGCAAGGAAAATGCGATTCGTGATTATTCGCGGAGATTGGCGTTTCTTTTTTTCCTCCATCCACACCCAGTCACCTCCCTCCCAAATTGGATCCACACCAACGCCGCGTAAGTCCTATTTGAATTATCAAAAAAAAAGAGGGGTCAGCGTTCTTCTCTGACCATCTGAATGCATTTTTTCGGGCATTCGTTTGCACATATCCCGCAGCCTTTACAGTAGATCAAATCGATTTCCAGTGTGTCTGGGTCGATAACTGCGTCTGGGCAAAACATCGAACAGATCCCGCAGTTATTACAGGCGTCACGATCGACGATCGGGCGAAACGTTCTCCATGCTCCGGTGAGACCTGCTCCACCTTCATGGGGGACGCTGATCGTCATTTTAGGCATTCTTCTCATACGACCACCTCATCATATGCCGCTTTTGCAGCATTCGTGTTTCTTGGATCGGCAAAGGTTTCCGTGATCGCCTTGACGGCTGACTCACGGCTGAAAAGACCGAGTTTTGCAAGAGCTCCGATCACCGGGGTGTTCACGATCGGACTTCCGGCTACGACCAGATTTTCTCGCAGAGCAATTCCCGTGAGATCTGCCTTGTGGATATTGAATCCTGCCGGGAAGGGGACGTCCTCGTTTGTGTTGATGAAGATCGCCCCGCCCTTTTTTAGACCGTCCATTACATCGACCGTGTCCATTACGGTTGGATCAAGGATGACGATCATATCGGGTTTGTTGATCTGGGAATAGATCCTGACCGGGGTCTCGTCGATCCTGACGAATGATACGATCGGCGCTCCTCGGCGCTCTGCCCCATAGAATGGGCAGGCTGTTGCAAATTTCCCGTCTTTTACGGCGGCAGTTGCCATCATACGGGCTGCTGTGACGCCGCCCTGTCCGCCTCTTGAGTGGATACGGATCTCGTACATTTACTGCTCCTCCTGCGGGATGCCGAACCAGAACTCTGTTCCCATCTTGCGGGTCCGTACGAACTCTGCGATATCTTCGTAGGTGACCTCCTGACCGCCAAGACCGGCAATGATACTTGCGATTTTTGCGTGGGGGTATCTTGCCTGGATCTCTCCGGCAACAATGCCGCCAAATCCAAACGAGTAGTCACGGTCGATTATCACGAGATCCTTTCCTTTGACGTCCATATCGATCGGGAAAGGTCTGAACCAGCGAATACGCATGACACCTGCTTTGATGCCTTCTTTTCGAAGCAGGTCTGCGGAGACCTCGGCTTCTTTGCCGAGTGTTCCAAGAGCCACGATGATAACATCGGCATCCTCGGTGAGATATTCGTCGACCGGTTTGTATGATCTGCCGAAGCGTTTTGCAAACTCTGTTTCGGTCTCGTCGATGACGTTTCGAGATTCACGCATGCATTTTTCCATGTCGAATCTGAACTGATAGTGTACGTTTGCGGGACTCATTGCACCGTAGCCTTTAGGATCGTTGACATCGATCCTGTGCGGGAGGTCAAGCGGCGGGATGAAGTCTCCCGGCTCGGTCATCTCGAACTGCTGGGTGATGTGGGATAAGAGGAACCCGTCCATGTTGATCATGATCGGGAGAAGGACCCTGTTATCTTCTGCGATACGAAATGCCATGAGGGTTGCGTCGTATGCTTCCTGAACGGTGGAGACATAGACCTGAAGCCAGCCGGTGTCTCTTTGTGCGAGGGAATCGGTGTGTTCTGCCCAGATGTTCCATCCGGGAGCAAGTGTTCTGTTGACCTGTCCCATGACGATCGGGAGGCGTGCTCCGGCTGCCCAGTGGAGCATCTCGTTCATGTAGAGAAGACCGTGGGAACTGGTCGCGGTGAAGACTCTCACTCCGGTGATGGATGCACCGATACAGGCGGTCATGGCGGAGTGTTCTGACTCGACCGGGATGTAGCGTGCTTTGAGTTCTCCTGATACGACGTAGTCGGCGATGCTTTCGATGATCTCGGTCTGGGGGGTGATGGGGTATGCGGCAACAACGAGCGGCTTTGCCATTTTTACGGCTGATGCAACTGCTTTGTTACCGGTTGACATTACATATTCGCTCATTGTTCTTCCTCCGATTGTGCTACTTCGAAAGCTATTCTTTTGAGATTTTTATCGACGTTTGCCTGGATGAGGGCTGCTGTTTTTTCATCGACTTTTCTGAATCGCCCCTGGGCTTTGAGGTATTCACCAACAGGTGTTGGTCGTTTCATGGCGGATCGTGAGGGAGCATTGACGGTGAATTTGTCGAACTCTTTTTCCCAGAGGACCCAGATACCGGATTTTACTGCCATTTTTCCGATCTCGACGGTCTTTTCTGAGGGGATCCTCCAGCCCGGCGGGCAGGGTGCGAGGATGTGGATGAATTTTGGGCCCGGGATGGTGAGGGCTTTTTTGACTTTGTTGTAGATGTCGGCAGGGTAGGATGAACAGGCGGTTGCCTGGTAAGGCAGGTTGTGTGCCTCGACGATCCTGTCGAGATCCTTTTTATTTACGGTTTTTCCATTGGGCGTTGTGGTGGTGATGGCTCCAAGAGGGGTCGCGCCGGATCTTTGCATGCCGGTGTTTCCATATGCTTCGTTGTCGTAGCAGATGTACAGGAAGTCCTCTCCTCGTTCCAAGGCTCCGGAGAGTGCCTGGATACCGATGTCTGCAGTCCCGCCGTCTCCGGCATAGACGATGACGTTGGTCATTTCGCCTTTTGCCCGGAGAGCTTCGCTCATTCCGGAAGCACAGGCGGCGGCGGCCGCAAATGCGATGTTATAGACGGGCACCGTGTGGAGCATGTAGGGGTAGACCCCTTGGATCACACTGTTACAACAGGCGGGTATCACGAGGATGGTGTCTTTGCCTGCGGCTTTGAGAATATAGCGGAGTGCAAGTAATGATCCGCATCCAGCACAGGTGGACGGGCACTTTAAGAGCATTTCTTCTTTGGGAATTTCCGTCATGGGTTCATATATATTTGTCACGATTTATAATGAGGTTTGCGGCATGACATTGCCGGTTCATCCGGCGATGACATGCCAGAGACCGGTGAGCAAGGCCAAAGGACTTTCGAACGAGGTTTGCGATTTGTTACGACGGGGAGAAGAACAGGAGATACCGGTGTCGAGGAGAAGTGATTGTTAAATCTAAAAAAGGGAAGGTTATCGTGGAGATGCTGTACCGATTTCCACCCAGTAATTCCCCCCAATCCAAAATTCAGGATGTTCAGTTGAACCAAGATTATTAAAGGTATAAACGTAGAGCTTACCGTCACGTGTGAAGAGTTTTCCGCATTTAAGAGTGTTAAAAGCTTCTGGTTTAAATGTATATATTGGTCCAGGTGTTTCAACGTAATCATCAGGGGTTAAAACGGGTTCATCTACTAATAACTCCATCATGCCTGTATATACATCAGGGCTTGCCTTTTTCAAAAGATAATTAATATAATACTGAATTGTGAATGCACTTTTATCGTCCGGACTATCTCTTACCCATCGTTCGATTCGATTATACCAGTTTTTCCCATCACTATTAAATATTGTCTTCTCAGGTACAATAGTCCAAGCTGGAATAAACCATGCGTTTACGAAATCGCTCCATAGTGTAGGGGTTGGAATAATCATAAAATTGTATGCCTTTCCTCCTGCATAGATGATCCCTGGGTCACGATTCCCGATTTTTTTGTCTGCTAGAAGTGTTGGAAAGCCTTTATCCCCCGTATAAATAACAGTTATTGTACCAACTTCATCGGTTCCTGCATTCCATGAAAGCTCCACACCGGGACTAAAATCCCCAGTTGCACCAAAATTTGCCGTTCTGTTTATGCCTTCCACAAGGATCTTGTAATGGCCTGCTGGAAGGACGGCTCCGTTTAGATGTGTTATCGTCATCATGTTTCCGTGCGACGCGATCTTTATTCCAAGGATCGGCGGAGCTTCTGGCGTGCCAAATCCCATCAGAACTGCTCCGACCATGCTTACAAGCACAATTGTAATAGCTATAATTAGTATCGTTCCGATGACCGGTGACACTCCATCATTATTCGAAACGCATACGCTCAAGATATTATTTTAATACGCAAGGTAAAGTATTTGTTATTTTCTATTTTGCTCGGTATCTTGGGAAAAAAGATATGAGGGATCTAGTTGATGGTTGCTATTTTTAGCCAGTCTGCAGAGTTTGGATTTGGTGACACTGACCATCTTCCTGTTGCGCTTCCCGCATTTTGGCATATGTAAAGAAATCCTCCATATTCATACAGTGAGCCTCTTACAGGATATGATGAAAGGCCGTTATTCCACGGGTTAGTAAAAACACCTGGGGTCATATCACTAGCATTAAAAATCTTTTTTGATAAATCGATTTTTAATAATCTTGGGGGATTATTAGAAGTTCCCGGCATTCCCATGTACACTTGAATAGAAGGATTAGTAGCTACATCTGTTTTTAACACAGTTTGGGAATTGGTACCTACCCAATACTCTCCGTTATCAACATATACGATTCCAAGGACAATATTAAGACCATTCGAGGAACTATTCCTCACATCGTCACGAAATGCTGCCCATTGCATTTTCTTACCCGCAATTATCGTGTACTTATCCTCGAATCCACCTCCACCGCTTCCAGTTTTCCCGATTTTCTTGTCTGCAAGAAGTGTGGACACACCCTTATCACTAGTATATACTACAGAAACCGTTCCGACTGCCTCCGTACCTGAATCCCACGAGAGTTTCATACCAGGGCCAAAATCCCCTGTCCCACCAAACGCGGCCGTTTTATCCACGCCGTCCACAAGGATCTTAAACTTACCAGCTGGCAGAACGGCTCCGTTTAGATGAGTTACCGTCGTGATGTTTCCCTGCTGCACGATCGATATGCCAAGGATCGGGGCGGGCTCTGGTGAAGCAAAACTCATCAACACTGCTCCGGTAATGTCGATAAGCACAATTGTTAAAGCAACGAGCAGAATCGTTCCGATGACCGGTGACACTCCATCATTTTTCAAAAGAAAACACTCGGTATATTATAATTTATACACGAGTTATACTACATTATACTATTCCCCTTGATCGGACTAGGCTCTGACATGCCTACAATAATCGTTGTCGAGCAACTAGCAGCATAGTTCAGATCTCTTGAAATACCGTGTCAGTTTTGCTTTTTTATAAATAGTCTTATCTCCTTCTACGGACTAAGAATCATTATTATGGATGACATTCCAAGTGGATTAACTGATGAAGAGGTCCTTTTGCGTGCTGAAACAATACGCAAATCTCAGGAAGCCAAAAAGGCTGAGGAACTCAAACGTGCTGAGGAAATAAAAAAGGCCGACGAAGCGAGAAAAGCTGAGGAACTTCGACGTGCCGATGAGATCAAAAAAGCTGAAGCAGAAAAGAAAGCCGCGGATCTTAAGAAAGCTGAAGTACTCGTAAAGGAAGATCAGGCAATAAAAGCTGCAGAAGCCAAAAAAATCCAGGACGCAGAAAAGGCTGCAAACCTCGATAAAGATGTTGCCAGTTTTACCGCCGAAAAAGCTGCGGCAGAAGAAACTGCAAAGAAAACTTCTGCAAAAGATGAGCAAAAGCCTAAGAAGTCCCATAAGGGTCTGAAGATATTTGGGATCATCCTTCTTCTGGTCATCATCTTCGCGGGTATAGTTATCATCTCCGCCGATGTGACCATAACCCCCGGACCTGACAAAAACTACCCGTATAATACGAACTACAATGTCTGGATCCCCCTCGATGAACAACTGAGCATCGGCGGCTACAAAGTCATCGCTCTCTCTCCTTCGTCAGGAGATGTCATGATGATCTCTCTTGGGGGCGTGACCTATCCGCTTGTGGTTAACACCGTGACCTCTGTTCCCGATCAGATCGGTACACTCACCATCTTCTGGGGCAGCGTTGTAGTAACGAAGATCCAGTATGAGGTAGATCTCACGTATCTTGGCAACACAAACGACAAATCAGCAGCGTTTAGAATGGTGATCTCCAGCGATCAGCAGTTGCCGGAATTCATTATATCACTCTTCCTCTCGTCGAGTGGAGTCCAGGTCAAAACAGCATAAGTGGAGCATGTCCACTAAATCCCGTGTGCTCGGTATCTTAGAAAAAAATACCGGCACACATGTATCGGGTGAGCAGATAGCGTCGATGCTTTCTCTCTCAAGGACGGCCGTCTGGAAGGCGGTCAAGAGCCTACAGAGCGATGGGTATCTAATATCGGCCGCCCCGAACAAAGGGTATCTTCTAGAGGAATCGGATGTTCTCTCTGCTGAGGGCATTTGTTCCCGTCTTTTGCCAAAGTATGCTAATACGGTCGTGATCGTGAAGACCTCGACCGGATCTACAAACGCTGATGCTAAAGTTCTGGTTGCAGCCGGAGCACAACATGGCACGGTCATTCTTGCCGAAGAACAGACCGCCGGCCGAGGTCGGTATGGCAAATCCTTTTTTTCTCCTAAAGACACGGGAATTTATCTTAGTATCATCGGAAGACTCGGTCTTTCTTTTTCCGACGCATCTATGATCACGACGGCCGCGGGAGTTGCGGTCTGCCGATCGATCGAGGCAGTTTCCGATCTTACGCCCATGATCAAGTGGGTGAACGACATTTTTCTTGATGGAAAAAAGATCGGGGGCATCGTTACCGAGGCAATAAGCGATATCGAATCTGGGACTGTTGAGTCGGTGATCGTGGGTGTTGGGATAAATTTCAAGACATCCGAGTTTCCTGAGGATCTTAGATCGATCGCGGGCCCGCTGTTTCCCAAAAACTTTCCGCTGACCAGAAATGCTTTTGCTGCTGTTTTGATCAATAATTTGCTGGATATGTTTTCCGATTTCCCAGAAAAAAATTTCATCGATGAGTACCGTTCCCGGTCTCTTGTTCTTGGAAAAGAGATCAGGTTCCTTGAACGAAATGTCTGGCATACTGCCCAAGCTCTTGGGATCGATGATAAAGGCGGGTTGATCGTAGAAACAGATGGAAAAATAAGAATTTTGACCTCCGGTGAGGTCAGTGTTCGTCTTTAGATAAAGAGCGAAAGGATCAGTGTCGGCATAAAAAGTGCCAGATACAAGAGCCCAAGTGTGATGACAATAACCACGCCGAAGATAACTGGGTTCCATCGTAAAATCTTTTTTCCGTCAAGAGGGCCGAACGGGAGCATGTTGAAGAACGCAATCATCGCATTGACCTGGAAACCGATCATTCCTAAATAAAACAGGAATCCTGGCAATGTCATGAGAACGATATTATTCGTCGGCGACATCAGAAATCCGATGATCATTATGATCAGGAACGGGATGATCAGAATAAGATTTATCATCGGTCCAGCGATGGAGATGATCCCGTTCTCTTTTTTGGTTATTTCACGGCCAGCCGTATTGATGAGGGTCGCCCCTGGCGCAGCAAATACGATTCCCGTTATCGCGGCAACCACCACGGCTATTATGAGCATCTGGGTGCTTTTTCTAAATTCGGCCCAGTAGCCAAATTTCATGGCGGTGAATTTGTGAGCAAGCTCGTGGAGCACGAAGGCGAGTCCAACTGTGACCAGAGATATGACGAAGGTTATCAGAAGTGCTTCTACGGTTATTTTGTCATAGTTGGTGACCAACGTAAGTCCGCCATTGATCGCGAGTGTGAAGGCGACGCCGAGAACGAGCCAGGCAATCAGGAGATCTTTTCTCTCAAACGGGGATATTTTATCAAGTAAACTCATTTATTCACCACATCCAACACGGACACATTCTTCAAGCGTGCCTAACAGGGGTGTTGATTTGCACATTCCCGGCAGATAGGTGAAGGCTTTTCCTGAGTTTGTCATGACCACGCCGACCTCATCCATTATTGGTGAAACCACCATGCAGGTGTCGGGCACGATCTTTGCACCGCTTCGAAGGATTATATTACACAGGTCCGGGTGTTTTGCTTTCATCTCTTCTGCGACAAAAACGTAGAAGGGCAGGATGACCTTTTTGTTTTTCAAAAGATCAGCAAGCTCTTCGAGTTCTGCCATGGAAAGGTGGGGACATCCAACTGCTATGACGTCCGCCTCCAGACTGCCGAAAAGCTCCTCGACCTCGGTGACCCCGATCTCGATGACTTCAAGGTCGTTTTCTTCGACATGTTTTTTGAAGAAGGGGAAACGGATCTCGGGCGTGATCTCACTTACGTGATAAAGTGCGACTGCCCCGCTTGCGGCCATAGCGGCCCCGAGGCTTTTGAGCATGTCACGTGTTGGGCGGATACCGGTAAAGTACGGGATCTTATTTCCAGCGATCGCGCCTGTGATGATCCCAAGAGCTCCGTAATGTGCTCCGGTCCATGATTTGGCGGTCTCTGCGTCGTCGATGTGGAACGCGATGTTTGGGACCCGGTTCTTGACGATATGGAGTCCGTAATAAGGGGTCTTTCCCGTGAGAGCGGAGGCAAGAGCTGATGGGCCGCCCTCACGGTTGGTACGTGCTCCGAGAACCGAGTTCACGTAGCTGACCGCAGAGGATTCAGACCAGGCGAGATGGTCTCCTCTCTCAACGATGTTGAAGTAATACGGGGTGCAGGTACAGGTCGAACGGACCCCAAGTCGTGCATACGCGGCATTTACCTCAAGCTGTTTTTTTGCAAAAGAATCAGGGATCCCGAGATTTTGCCACTCGTTACGTGGCATACCGATCGGATTCAGAAATGAGGGGACGACGGCTTTTCCTGAGAGTGTGTTTAACCAGGAAAGTCCGGCATCTCCGATCGTTTTGAAGGAGGCTCCGGAGACCTGAACACTTTTCACCTGGATGAA
>DALTVX010000081.1 GCA_029987395.1 Methanocorpusculum sp.
ACGTGCAGCGGCCTTTTTACTTATCCCGTATCTTCTGTGGGTATCCTTTGCGACCGTATTGGCCGCTACCGTCTGGATGCTCAATTCAGGGATGATGTAAGAACACAAACTTTTTTTTTTAAAAACGAAGGGCCAAGGCCGGGGGTCGAACCCGGGTCTAAGGATCCACAATCCTAAAGGATGACCAGCTACCCTACCTTAGCATGACTCTATGTCTTTTGCCAATGCGGCTCAAACACTCTATCAAATAGGATGTTTTTAGATATTAACATATCTTTTTTTGGCGGAGGTATTTTTCTGTGTCTCCTTTATCTTAATAATCATACACCGCCAATAATCAATCATTATTCACCTCTGTATGATTACTCATCAGAGTCGGGGGATTCAATATCATGGCAGAACACATCAGGACTCCCATCGTCTGCGTTTTGGGGCACGTAGATCATGGAAAAACATCGCTCCTTGACCGTATCCGCGGGTCAAAAGTAACTGCAGGTGAAGCGGGATCGATCACCCAGCATATCGGCGCGACCCTCATACCCTTCGAATCCATTGCAAAAATGGGTGGAGATCTGGGCAAACTCAAGACCGCAGTTCCTGGTCTTTTGTTCATCGACACGCCGGGTCATCACGCGTTTACGACCCTTCGCGCCCGCGGCGGAGCACTCGCGGATATTGCAATATTGGTAGTTGATCTCAACGAAGGATTCAAACAGCAGACGATCGAAGCACTCCAGATCCTTAGGAACTGCAAAACACCATTTGTCATCGCGGCAACTAAACTCGATAAGATCCCGGGTTGGCGGCCAACTCCCAATGCCGGATTTAAAGAAACATACAAAAACCAGAGCGAACGTGTCCAGACCGAGTGTGAAAACCGGGTGTATAAACTGGTCGGCAAACTCTCTGACATGGGATTCAACTCCGAGCGTTTTGACCGGGTGACCGATTTTCAGCGAAACCTTGTGATCGTTCCGGTCAGCAGTATGACCGGTGAAGGGGTCGGTGACCTTCTCATGATCATGATCGGTCTTGCCCAGCGCTATCTGACCGACGGGCTGAAGACCACCACCTCAGGTCCCGGCGTTGGGACCGTGCTTGAGGTCAAAGAGGAGAAGGGTCTTGGCATCACCCTCGATGTGATCATGTATGATGGGATCATCAGTGTTGGGGATGACATCGCGATAGCAGGAAGTGAGGGCGCGATGGCGACAAAAGTCCGTGCTCTTCTTCAACCCCGTCCGATGAAAGAGATCCTGGTCGAGGATCAGTTCCAGCGTGTGAAGTCCGTCGTAGCGGCGGCAGGAGTAAAGATCACCGCCCCCAATCTGGAAACGATCATCGCCGGATCGCCGATCCGTGTGATACGCGGGAACCAGGACGAGGTTTTAGCAAAGATCAACGAGGAGATGAAGGAGATCCGTATAAACATCTCGGAGGTAGGTGTCAGCGTCCGTGCAGACACGATAGGGGCTCTTGAAGCTCTTGCAAACGAACTCGAAGCAAAGAAGATCCCGATCATGCGTGCCGAGGTGGGCCCTCTTTCCCGTCGCGACCTGATCGATATCAGCGTGATGAAGGAGGATGTCTACAGATCCGCTCTCTGTTTCAATGTTCCTGTTCTTCCTGACGCCGAGGTGATGATCCGGGATGAAGAGGTGGATGTGAAGATCTTTTCTAATCGCGTTATTTACAAGCTCATCGATGAGTATGTTGCGTGGTGTGATGAGGTTGCACGGGCAAAAGAGGCAAAACAGTTCGAGACCGTTGTGCTCCCGGCAAAGTTTTCCATCCTTCCTGGATGTGTGTTTCGCATGAGCGGGCCGGCGGTCGTTGGTGTGCGCGTACTGGGTGGAACCCTTCGTCCGAAGGTCAGCATCGCGACCCGTGATGGCAAGGTCGTTGGTGACATCAAACAGATCAAGCTGAACAAAGAGAATGTCACCGAAGCAAAAGAGGGCGCAGAGGTCGCCGTTTCGATAGATGGCGTCACAATTGGTCGACAGATCGATGTTGGCGAGACACTTTATGTGGCAATTCCTGAGCGTCACGTGAAGGTTTTGGAGACGGAAATGATCTCTCATTTAAATGCGAGCACCATCGAAGCACTAGAGGAATACACTGCCATCTTCCGGAAAACACAACCATTCTGGGGCAAGTAGTATAAATGTTGAAGTACAAAATATATGGGTACTTCGGCATCATGGATATCGAGGAGATGTGTATATACAATGGTAGACTTTAAGGTCGTACTGTCAGACCCAAAAACCGGTCTTGCGTACAAAATAGATGCAGCGGGCGCAGCAGCAGGTGCTCTTCTTGGAAAGAAGATCGGCACTGAAGTCGACGGCGCTCCGTTCGGCATGAACGGCTATAAGATCATGATCACCGGCGGTTCCGACAAGACCGGTACTCCAGCACGCCCAGACCTTCCGGGCAACGTCAGAAGAGGTATTCTTCTTTCGAACGGATTTGGATTCAGCGCGGCCCACAACGGCCAGAGAAGAAGAAAAGCTCAGCGCGGAAATGAGATCGCAACTGACTTCGTTCAGGTCAATGCAAAAATCACTGTTCACGGTGAAAAACCGATGACTGAGATTTTTGCTGCAGCTGCAGAATAAATCTTAATATTTTTTTTATTCGCCGATCCTTTTGATAAGATCGGCTTTGTATGGTCCATAAGGGACATGGTATTTTTTTGCAAGGAGTATTATCGCAGCTTCAGGATTGATCAGGCCGTCAAAATGTTTACTGATGCGTTCCATTTCGCTCGCTAGATCCTTTTTTGCGATGCAGGTCTTTTCTTCTATGTCTTCAAGAAGTTTCTCCAGTGAGTCGAGTATCTCGCACTCGTCAAGAACGAAAATTTCATCGGTGGGGCGAAATCCAAGCGGGATCTTCACAGTCCGGAGATCCTCCCTCAATAGATAATCGCCTCCCGCATTTTTTGTGATGAGCCCTGTTTTTTCAGCGATCACGATCAGCTTTTTTGCTTTGTCCTGGCTCATCCATTTTTTATCCTGCGTGTAATAGAAGATCAGGTCGATCTGGCGAAGTTGGTTGGCATTTCTGTGTTTAAAGGGTGCGGCAACCGAGATTTCGCGCTCGCTCATTTAAAAAGCCCCAAAATCATCTCTTTTAGTTCAAGGACAGATGTCCCGGGTATCGCCGGAGACTTTGTTACATACACCTCGGTGTGGTTTCCTTTGTCGACTCCTTTCACGAGAAATCTGTTTTCTTTTAAGGGCATATTCGCGCTGGATCTAAGAACGGTGTCGGTGAGGATTATCTGCATGTCTGCCTCCTCTGTGACCTCTATTTCAGGATGGGAATTTTTATTGAGCCGTTCAAATCCGAGCCGGTGATGTGCGAGAAGGACAGTGATCCCTCGTTTCATCGGCTCGTCTGCTGTTCGAAAATTGTCCTGCCGGTCGGCAAGTTTTACCATTCCTATCAGGTACTGGGAGAAGGGACGAGGGACGTCGAACATTACGTCGCAGGTGTGGGGAAACAGATATGAAACACGTCGCATACCAGAGTATTCGTTATTCGAATAGATGAAGTTGTCTTAGAGAAAAGAAAAAAATATATTTATTCGATCAGGATCGCGTTGATAACGCCATCCTGACCTGGGCGGCTGACAATCTTTGCTTTACCAAGTTCGGTCGTGATGATCGCTCCCTTGGTCATAAGACTGCGGCGGACATAGTTCGGGTTTGCTGCATTTTCTGCAACAGCGTTGATTTTGGTTTTCTGAACTTTTCCGGTCTTCTTGTCGCAGACGTTTGCAAACTCACAGCGAAGTGCGCGGACTTTAGTGTTACCACCGGTCACGCGAATGGTCTTTACGCGGGTGATTCCTATGATAGTGTCTGCTGGGGATCTTCCGATCTCGAATCTTTTCTTACCGCGGGATGCGTGGTAGCGACCTCCGGTCGCTTTTCGTACTGATTTACCTTGCCAAAGCATTTTTTTTGATATCTCCTAAATTTGTATCTCTGATTAACGTCTGAGTTTCTCAGACACCAGTATTTTCCAGAGTCCTATATGTGTAGGTTCTACGGATATTTAAATTCGTTCAGGCAA
>DALTVX010000082.1 GCA_029987395.1 Methanocorpusculum sp.
GCAAACTTAGTCACCTACACCGTCACCTCACTGCAGCTTGCATTGGTGTTCCCGGTCGAAGGAAGCATTCTCACTGCGTTTATTGCATTCGCAGGTGTCTTTGCCGTCACCCAGATCCCGCTCGCGGTTATTGAGGGTATCATCGCCGGACTTGTCGCAAAGTACATCGTCCGCGTAAAACCTGAGATGTTAAAGAAACTCGGCATTATCAAAGATGAAGAGATCGCAAAGATCCAGGGAGAAGCAGTATGAAAAAAGCACATCTTGAGATCCTCGTAGGTCTCCTTGTCATTGTTCTGCTCGTTGTCGCCACACTCGCCTTTGTTCAATCAGGTGGAGAAGGAGAAGAGGGGTGGGGCGGCGCTGATGGAGGAGCTGCTGATATGATCGACCAAACAGGATACGTTCCATGGTTTGATTCTATCTGGGCACCGCCAAGCGGCGAGATCGAATCCTTATTCTTCTGTCTCCAAGCAGCCCTTGGCGCCGTGATCATCGGCTACTTCTTCGGGTACTGGAATGCTTCCGCAAAAGCAAAGAGAGGAAAACAGGAAGAGGATTGATCCTCTTTTTGTGATTTGATTCACATTTTTTTTTTATTTTTTATAGCCAAGCACGATGCAAAAGAGTTTGCTCAAAACTTTAGGGGGAGCTTCTGCTGTTCCTTGTGCTATCCGCTCATGTGGATACCCGAGATCCTCACAGACCGCGATACTCACGGATCCGGGAAGAGAGCGTGCAAGTTCCGGAACAGAAAAATCAGGGTCGGCAATAAGAAAAACACAATGCCCTGCCGCTATGTCGTCTGCCGCAGTCTGGATCGCCTTCTGGTGATCGTTTCCATGGGCATTTACAACTGCCACATTGGTCCAGGGAGCATGCAGCCGGGAAAATGCGGTCTGCATCGATGAGATACCAGGGATCACCTCACCCGGAAGATAACCAAGCCCTGCCATCAGGGGATCGCCGGTAGAAAGAACGACCGCATCATCGGGCAGTGTTCGAAGTGCCTTGTAATCTGTGATAGGGATCACATCTGCATCCTCTCTGAGGAAAGCTTTGACCAATTCGATCGCACGATCAGATCCGTACACACATTTCGCTTCGAGAAGAGCAGCCTCTCCTTCCTTTGTCAGCATTCCTTCGCCGCATCCAACACCGATGATCTTCATTCTGTATCTCCTATGACCTGACCCTCTCTGTCAACAATAACAATACGCAGCCATGGATATTTTTGCTTTGCTGCAGCGAGTTCCTCTTTAAGAACAGAACTCCCAAGAGGCCCGGCGATCAACTCCTCGACCGTTGGAAAACCCCGCGAGGTCGCGACCACTGGATGGAAAAACCGCAGGATCAGACCTGGGAGACCGCAGATGACGGCCTTTTTACAGTGCTTTGCCGCAACAAGGCTTTCTGCGATCTTTGATCCGGCAAGGACCACTTCGTAGTCCGGGAACAGAAGCCGCGAATACCGAAGCCCGATCCTGCCGGTCGTGATGACCACATTTTCGGCTTCAGCAATCCGCTCGGTCACCGTTTCGGAAAGGTGATCGTCCCAAGGTTCGACAAACCCGGTGGTTCCAACCACCGATATGCCGCCTTCGATCCCGACCTTTGGATTCAGCGTCAGTGCACCGATCCTTCGGCCGTCAGGGATCGTGATAAAAACAGAGGCTCCCGGAATGCCGGCAGCATGACAGGCAGAGGAGATCGCATCCAGTATCTCTTTTTTCGCTGGTGGGCTTATCGCGGCAACGCCTTTTGCATAGCGAGGAGTATCGCGAACGAACCTGCCGATCCCCTCACCGGTTTCAAGCGTTATTTCGTTCGCTGGAGTTGCCTTCGCACAGATGAGGATCCCTGCCGTTATATCATTTGGATAATCGCCAGCGTATTTTCTGGCGTATCCTTCGCCGTTTTTGCCGGTCGCGGGGATATCGGCAGCGATCCCACAAGGGAGCATGATCGGCGCAGAATCAACTGGCGCCGCAAGGGAAGCGACCGCAGCATAACACGCCGCCGCCGCAGTTGAGCCGGTGGTGAATCCCCGTATCAAAACAGAACCGGTCGAGGTCAGAACACCAAAGCCGCTTTGTGCAGATGCCAATGCTTTCGCATCAAGACAGTTTGCCACCCACGACTCAGGATATGAAAAACCAGTGACCGGATCGTTCATTTTCTCAGTTCAGTATACATCGTGATGATTTCATTGAGAGAAGCTACAGCAATCGGAGTTCCGCCGCGGGTCCCGATATTGGATATGGACGAGACGTTTTTTGTGCGCAGAACCTCTTTTGACTCGGCCGCATTCACAAAACCGACCGGTGTTCCGATCACGAGAGCCGGACGGATCCCTTCATCGATGAATGAACAGACCGTAAGAAGAGCGCTCGGGGCATTGCCGATCACGATGATCGAGCCGGTGAGCCGTTCTTTTAAGGCAACGAACCCGGCAGAACTTCGGGTGATCCCCTGTTCTTTGGATATATCGGCACCGAAATCCAAGGCACACTCGACCGTCGAGGTGTGGCCTTTTTTCTGGATACCGGTTAGGACCATGCGGATATCGGTGAAGATAGGAGCTCCTTCTTCGAGAGCGTGAAGCCCCGCAGAGACCGGATCGTTTGAAAATGTCAGCAGATCGGCCATTGCCCAATCGCCAACCGCGATCGAGCATCTCTGCCTGATACGATCTTCAGGCGTTTCGTTGCCGACAGCAACGCGAGCAAGGCTCCGGCTCCGTGAAGAGATGGAAAATCCTTCGGGTGTGTCTGCGCCAATATCAGTATACGTATTTTCTGTGGTAACCGCGGGGTGTAATGATTCCTTTGACATGA
>DALTVX010000083.1 GCA_029987395.1 Methanocorpusculum sp.
AAGGATGCGGTGGACACCTGGGCAGACACGAAGCCGACCCTGAACTAAGGGGTGACTGGAGATGATCATCTCCTCTCAACTCAGGAAACTTATCCTCCTGTTTCTTGGGTTCCTGATCATGCTCTTTGGGAAGCTTGTAGAAAGTTTCCTGACTGGGCAAAAGTGAGTGGCTGCCCCATAAGGGCGGCCACGAACCGAGCAAATCGTTAGATTTGCGAGCGTGGCGGGTCGGATGCGAAGCGAGGGTCGTAGACCCGAGTCAGAGAGCAAACCGAAGGTTTGTGAACAAGCAGACGGCCCCGAACTGAGCAAATCGCAAGATTTGCGATCAAGTTTTCTAAAAAACTTGCGAGAAGGGGAAACCCCCTTCCCTTTTATCGAACTATTTTTCTTTTGTGTTTCTATTATTATTCTGTGATCTTGGTTTTTTTCATCTCATGTTTTCTTCAAATTTCCACATTTTTTGTAACCCTTATTTCTCAATGACCTCCAGTCAGTGAGGAATATTTTCCTGAATAAATATATTCTGCCCACAGATTGGCATATCGATTGGACAGACTCAAATGACCCTCACCCATAAACAAAACCTGATTACCCAATCCCCCCAATACTATACCATGGATCCGATCCCTCAGGCATCATACAACTTTCGTCTCACCATGAAAGAGGAGGATTATCTCGAGGCAATCCTCAATATCTCTCTCGTGAAAGGGTACGCGAAAAGCAGAGACGTGGCACAAGAACTGGATGTAGGCCCCTCCTCTGTTGGGGAGATGTTTGGAAAACTGGATAAAAAAGGACTGGTCATCTACAGAAAATATGAGGGTGTCACCCTAACAGAATCAGGCAGGATCATCGCCGAACAAGTCAAGTTCCGTCACGATGTTCTGGTCGAGTTTCTGGAAATTATCGGTGTGCCCCCTAAGATCGCAGACAAAGATGCCTGTTTCATGGAACATGAACTTAACACAGTAACGATCCAAAAGATCCGTGAGTTTGTCGCCGGAAAAAAATAAAATACTTTATTTGTTATTTTTTTGTGTTTTTACACTCGCTGCATCTTGTACATGACTTTGCTCCACAGCTGCATGCTTCGCCATGCATATTTTTCTTCACTGCCCATATGAACAGAAGAATTATGCCTGCTGCAACAATCAGGAAGAGAACTGTCCAGATCTCTTCAGGCAAAACCAAGAAGCATCCCTCCCTGATATATGATGAATGAAACTAGCCAGGCGATCGCACACATGCCAAATACCGCAAGACCGAACAGTTTCCATGATCGGGTCTCCCGCTGGATCGTGAACATCGCGGCAAGACAAGGCATGTAGAGCAGGACGAACACCATGAACGAGTATGCCGAAAGCGGTGTGAACACGTTCGTCAGCACATCAGATAGTGCCTCTTCGCCCACACCGTACAGTGTTCCGAATGCTCCAACCACCACCTCTTTTGCGACAAGACCCATGATTATTGCCACGCCCGCTTCGGGAAATCCAAATCCGAGCGGCTCAAAGATCGGGGCTACCGTAGAACCGATCGTGCCGATCACCGACTCGGCTGAGGCATACTCAACACCGAACGGCAGCGAGGCAAGAAGCCACAGCAAAAGGACCGCCGGGAAGATGACGACGCCGGCTCTACGCAGGAACTCCCAGGACCTTGCGCCTGCATGCGTCAGGATCCCTTTGATGGTCGGAAACCGGTATGGCGGCATCTCAAGGATAAATGCCGATGAATCGCCTTTGAACAACGTTTTTCTCAACAGAAGTCCTACGATCAGCGCCACAAGAATGCCGAGCAGATAGAGAGAGAACATTACAAATCCCTGTATCGCGCCTGCAAAGAAGATCCCGACAAGCAGAAGATACACTGGCAGCTTCGCGCTGCAAGACATAAACGGTGTTATCATGATCGTGAGAAACCGTTCGCGCTCTGTTTCAAGCGTGCGGGTCGCCATGATCGCTGGAACACTGCATCCAAATCCGAGGATCATCGGGATGAAGGATTTTCCGTGAAGCCCGAGCCGGTGCATGATCCTGTCCATGATAACTGCCACTCGTGCAAGGTACCCGGAGTCCTCCAGGATAGCGAGGAGCAGGAACATCAGGAAGATATTTGGCAGGAAGACCACGACCGAACCAACTCCGCCGATGATCCCATCACATACGAGGGACGCGACCCAGTCGGGTGCGGCGGCCAAAGAAAGCCCCTCTGCGGCAAAATCTGACAGAATACCAAAGCATCCCTCGATAACGTCCATGATCGGCTGTCCAACAGCAAATACTATCTGAAAGGTCAGAAACATGACCGCGAGAAAGATCGGGAACCCAAACCATTTACTGGTCACGATCCTGTCGATTCGCTCTGACTGATTCTTCCCGCCGGCTTCCATATGATCAACGGCTTCATGGAGAATGCCGGCAATGAAACCATATCTTTGATCTGCAAAGATCTCGTTTGGCGGTACGCCATAAATCCCATTAAGATGGGTCCTGGCCGCCTCGATCTCGGGATCCTTCGATCCGTGGATCAGAGCCTGTATCCCGGCCCAGCGTGATCCGGTAAGATCCGCGGCCTTTTCGATCTGCTCCTCAAGTTGAGAATCATATCTGATATTTTTCTCTGGTGCGGTTGGCCTTGCCAGGATCTCTTTGATGAGTGCTTCTTTTCCGGTCTCATCGATCGCCTCGATTTTAACGACCGGGATCCCGAGCATCTCACGTAGGAGATCTGTATCGAGGATGAATCCTTCCGCGTCGGCATAACGGTTCATATTCAGGACAAGAACGAGAGGCACACCAAGTTCGATCAGCTGCAGTGTAACATACAGATTTCTTTCTAGATGTGCGGCATCCACGATATTGACGACGACATCCGGTTTTTCGTCCATAAGATATCTGACAGCGATCTCCTCCTCGGGCGATCTTCCGCTTAGACTATAAGTCCCAGGAAGATCGATGATCTCGAGTGTCGTATCGTCATAGATGATTTTTCCTTCTTTTCTTTCGACGGTGACGGTTTTTCCCGGCCAGTTGCCCACATGATGGCGCATCCCGGTAAGGTTATTGAAGAGCGTTGTCTTGCCGCAGTTCGGATTTCCGGCTAATGCTACGGTTATCTTTTTCATACAGTGACCACGCGGATATCAGCGGCATCATTTTTTCGTATGGCAAGTTGACATCCCCGAACCGAGATCATCATCGGATCGCCGAGCGGCGCTAATCCAGTCACACGGACTGGAGATCCACGGGTGAGACCGAGCTCTAAGAGTCTGTTCATGAATCCTACATTTATGCTTTCAGTAAATCCAAGAACCGATGCGAGTGTTCCTGTTGGAACATCACATAGCCGCATTAACGCATTTTGCATACCAATATCTCTCTTTTTCGGCACGTATATCCCGGAGCCGAAGGAATTTGGGGATTGTCCGGTTAACCGTAATAATCCCGGGTAATTAATATAATAACCGAAACTCTGCGCAGAATGTTTTCGCTTGTCGAAGATATTTATAGCAAAGAAAACCAATAATCCTGCTATCTTTATGTCCCTGATCATCCTTGATCCGCTTCGCCAAAAACTGCTATTGATAGCAGTAGGCCTCGCGGTTTTCATGGACGCTCTCGACGGATCGGTCGTCAACATCGCTCTCCCGGTGATCGCCGAGGATTTTGGGACCGATACCGGTACGATATCCTGGGTGAGTGTCGCTTATCTGCTGGTCATTGCCGGAACGATATTGATCTTTGGAAAACTCTCGGACCGTGGATATGTGAAGATCATCTTCATTGCGGGCTTTATTCTTTTTACGATCGGGTCGGTGTTCTGCGGGCTTTCACCAGATCTTACCATCCTCATCATATCACGCATATTTCAGGGGATAGGAGCAGCAATGATCGCGGCCTCCGCCACCATGCTTTGCGTCAAATATCTTCCGGCAAAGATGCTCGGCGTCTCGATGGGAGTTATGACCGCGGCCTCCTCGATCGGATTTGCATTGGGTCCGGCTGTCGGCGGGATCATCACCCACCTCCTTTCTTGGCACTGGATATTTTTTATCAACATCCCGATAGGGATCTTCGCGATTTTGTTTGCTCTTCGGATCATTCCGCATGTTTCCATCCCGAAGCGTTCCCCCTTTGATATCAGAGGAGCCGCTGCTCTGTTCTGTCTGATGGTGTCCGGCGTCTTTGCATTGGAACGCCTGCCGCATCTTGGACTGACCGATCCGCTGATCATCTCAGCGCTTTGCATATGTCTTGTTTCGCTGGTCGTATTCATTAGAACAGAACTGAAAAGCAGTCATCCGGTTCTGAACATCAGGATCTTTAAGAATCGAAAACTGACGTTCGTCGCTACGGCATTTTTGATCAGCCAGATGACCTGTGCAGGTCTTTTGTATCTTCTTCCATTTTATCTTTCGATCGGTATGCAGTTCGATCCGGCGGTCAGCGGTCTCATGCTCTTTATTCCTCCGGCAGTAACGGCGGCCCTTTCGATACCGCTTGGTCACTGGTCGGATATGACCGGGCGACGCGGTTTTGTGATCGCCGCCTTCGTATGTCTCGCTGCCACGAATCTGATCTACACGTTCATCATTCCTGAGTGGGGCATCTTACCGCTTGTCGCGAGTCTGGTTCTTATGGGTATGATCTGGGGGATCGGTGGCGGAGCTGCGTCAAGCCGGATCGTTGAACATATGCCGGAAGGTGAGGAAGGTACCGGTTCATCTCTGATGATCACGACCCTTTACCTCGGTGTGGTGGTAGGGATCGCCCTCTACGCGGCCGTTTTCACCGCTCTGACATCCGATGCTGGTTTTATCCTTTCATTTGCAGATCTGGATCAGTCGGTATTCATGTACGGGTTCCATATCACGAACGCCATCGGGATTTTTATAGCGGCCGCCGCCCTTATCCTTTCCTTTGTTGTCAAAGATCCGGCAAAGAAAAAATCCTGAAAATTCCAAAAGATCTCTGCGGCAAAACCGCAACTTAATAATGAGATGACGGCTAATAATAGTGGAGCAAGGGGTCGTAGGGTAGCCTGGCATCCTAGGAGACTGGGGGTCTTCTGACTCGCGTTCAAATCGCGACGACCCCATACCTGTTTTGGAGCGTGTTTTTTTATGAAGTTAAAACCTGAATGCAGAAACTGCCTTCTGACAAAAGTTCAATCACAGTCAGAAAGCGTAACGGACGATAAGGAGATCTTGGACCAAGTCAGAGTCAAATGTGCTCAAGTCTATGATACGTTTGCAAAAAAGAATGCAGGAGTCGCGGTCGCAGCAGGAGAAGTTCACCGGACCTGCTATGCCGTGATCGGTTCAGATGATCCATATACCGAGGTGAAGATCCGCGACAACGCCGCCGCAGCTTTGGTCGCCGAGCTGGTTCGTCCAAAACTAAACACCCTTCACGATTTCATGACCGCCGCGATCCTTGGAAACACCATTGATTACGGAGTGACCGGCCATGAGGTTTCGACCGATCTGGCGGCATTCTTCGAAGAAAAACTAGCACAACCTTTGGCAATTGACGATTCTGAAGAATTTTTCAAACTTGCCGACCGTGTGGTTTATTTCACCGATAACTGCGGAGAGGTCATCTTCGATAAATTATTTTGTGAAGCACTTCGAAAGCATGGTTCTCACGTCACCATCGTCGTGAAGGAAAAACCGATGCTCAATGATGTGACGATAAAAGAGGCGGCAGATATCCGGCTCGAAGAAGCAGCCGACGCAGTATATCATTCAGGCGGCGGAGCACAACTCGGGGCACATCCTCCTCTTTTCCCAGATGAGGTCACGGACGCAGTCAGCAAAGCTACGCTGATCATAGCAAAGGGTCTTGCAAACTACGAAAGCCTGACCGAGTACACGGTCTGCCCTCCGATCGCGTATCTGCTGATGGTAAAGTGTGAAGCTGTCGGCCGCGATGTCGGCGCAAAAAAAGGTGACATGATCGCCCTTCTCAGGCGTCAGTAGATCTCTTGTACCCGGCCGACCGATCCGTCGGTGAGCCGGACCTTGATCCCGTGAGGGTGGGTGCAGGAGTTGGTCAGGATATCAGCGACCCGTCCAAATGTTAAAGCCCCTGTCGACTGGTCGTTTTTTAGAACTATTGCTACCGCATCCCCGGGATGGATATTGCTCCGCATATTTCCGTTTTTCATATTCCAGGATACAGGTTGGACGCAGAAGATAAAAAGCACCCTATGTTTTCAGTAGGGATAAAAGATTTCCTAGATTTGTACTCAGATCGAATTTTTTTGGGAAAATACTGGTATTTTTGCCCTCAATACAACACTATTAATAGCAACACTGCCCATTGATTGTTAACGGAGAGATGAAAAAAATGGCATCAGGTAAATCTAAAAAAGACCTAAAGGCGAGCAAAAAAGCCTCCAGGTTACTTGCAAAGAAAACAAAAACGGCAAACAAAGCTATAAAGCAGCTTAAGAAAGAGAAGAAGTACGAATATAAAGTTAGTGGAGATGTATTAAAAATGGCATCAGGTAAATCTAAAAAAGACCTAAAGGCGAGCAAACAAGCCTCGAAGTTGCTTACAAAGAAAACAAAAACGGCAAAGAAGGCCTTAAAGCAGCTCAATAAAGAGAAAAAATCGACAGAGAGTCTGATAAACTACTGCAAATCGATGGGTGTTTATTTTGCTAATCAGGCAGCATTAGAGGGCGATTCCCCATGTGAGACAAGCGACATGTTTCTTACCGGATTCCTTGCTTCGGAAGAGTACGCAGAAGCGTTAACAGCATACCGCAGTAAATTCACCGAGGAAAATATCAACTCCGGTGAAGGTAATCTGGAAGATCTGACAGAATGATCTGAGAGCCAGCATTACTGATCGGAAAAGACCGATCCAACTTTTTTTATAGTATTTAAGCGCCGCAAAACCACTTGATTGGCTATCCAAGTCTTAAAAAATCTCCGAACCGACAAATACCATTAAAAGATCATAAAAAGTTGTCGTTAAAATTTGCGCGTGAGTTCGACAAACGTAGAATTTCCATGTGGATGACCACGGAACAATAATCTCAAACCACAGACTATATATCGATTCTACATGATAAATAATGTATAATTTATATTCGCGGGATCTTACTCTTGCGGATGAGAAACCTACAGGAGTTCCGACATGTTAGTCAAAGCTACTAAAATGCTCTCTGAAGCAGAAGGATATCGTCTTCTACGTCAGTTTAATGTACCTGCTCCGGCATTTGAGGTCGTCCAGACGCCCGAAGATGCTGCAAAAGCCGCAATAAAAATCGGTTATCCCGTAGTAATGAAGATCGTCTCCCCCCAGATCATCCACAAAAGCGATGCGGGCGGAGTGATCGTTGGGATCAAAACGGATGCTGAAGCAAAAAAAGCATTCAATAAAATCGTAACATCTGCTAAAGCCTATGATGCCTCCGCAGAGATCGAAGGGATCATCGTCGAGGAGATGGCAAAGCCCGGTCTCGAACTGCTCATCGGTGGAAAGATCGATCCGGCGTTTGGCCGTGTTCTCACCTTTGGCCTTGGCGGGACATTGGTCGAGTTCTATAAAGACGTCGGGATCAGGATCTTACCTTGTGATGATGAAGATATCAGAAGTCTCATCCACCAGGTCAAAGCATATACACTCATCAAAGGATACCGGGGTCAGGCTGCTCTCGATGAGGAGTTCCTTTTCCAGACCTTAAAGAACACCTGTGCATTCTTTGAAAAGAATGAAAATGTCGTTGAGTTCGATATCAATCCTCTCCGGCTTTACGAGAATGGAGGTTGCGCAGTCGATGCACGCGTCATCGTTCAGGACGGCCCGGTCCAACTGCCGGCACATTATGATCCTGAAAAACTCGTGCCGCTCGACTACTACAGACCAAAAAGTGTAGCGGTGATCGGAGCATCCGATTATCCGACCAAAATGGGATACGCGGTGTTTAGAAACATTCTGCAGTTCCCAGGCAAAGTCTATCCGGTGAACGACAAACGCACCGAGGTCCAGGGTGTCAAGTGTTACCCAACAGTGACCTCTATCCCCGGACATGTGGATATGGTCGTGATCACCGTCCCAGCTGAACTAGTTCCAGGGATCATGGATCAGTGCGGTCAAAAAGGCGTCAAGATGGCGGTCGTTATCACCGCTGGATTCAAAGAGATGGACGAGGGCGGCCGTGCACTTGAGAACCGCATGGTCGAGATCGCCAAGAGCTACGGTATCCGGATCGTCGGTCCAAACTGTCTCGGTCTGATCCTTCCGCCCTATAAGCTTGATACGACCTATGTGTCCACCTCGCCTCTCCCAGGCGACATAGCGTTCATCTCCCAGTCGGGAGCCATAGTCAATGCCGTTGTGGGAATGTCGCTTTCGGAAGGTTCCGAGATGGGATACTCTAAGGTCGTCAGTGTCGGGAACCAATGTGATCTGGATTTCCTTGACTACATGAGCTACGCGGCCCGCGATCCGCACACCAAATCGATCATCCTCTACGTTGAAGAGATCAAAAACGGTGTGGCATTCATGGAAATGGCCAAAGAGATCACCAAAATAAAACCGATCGTTGCGATCAAAGCAGGATCCTCCAGGAGAGGTCAGGCTGCTGCGGCATCACACACTGGTTCGCTCTCCGGTTCATTCGAGGTGTACATGGAGGCTTTTCGAAAGTGCGGTGTTGTTCCTGTCAAGACCATTCCCGGATCATTCCACGTCGCAAAGGCACTTAGCAATCTGAAGAAACCTCTCACCGGCCGTCGTGCCGTGGTCATCACCAACGCAGGCGGATTTGCCGTTCTTTCTAATGACTATGCCGAGACATGGGGTATCGAGATCGTTGATCTTCCAAAGCACATCATCGATGAGCTGAACGCCTTCCTCCCGCCGTTCTGGAACAAGAACAACCCGATCGATCTTTTGGGTGATGCCACTGAGGCAAGGTTCCGGAGCGTCTTTGATGTTCTGTGCAAACATTCGGATCTCTGGGATATGGCGATCCTCGTCAACTTCCCAAACAAAGTTCTGGCACCAGACAGGGTCGCCCAGATCCTGATCGACAACGCCAAACGGACCGACAATCTGCTTGTCGGGACCTTTGTCGGAGGAGACAGCTTAAAACCGGGTGTCAATCTCTTAAAGAAGCATAAGATCGTTGTCTTTGAGGAGCTCGAGTTCACATACAGAGTTCTTGGACACCTGTTCTGGACAGGCGACCGCTGATCCTGATCAGCACGCCTCTTTTTTTCGCGATCATTATGTTGATCTCGCTGATTTTCTTTATCTAAAAACATATCCACGATCTTCGTGACCGTGCAAAAAAAGAAATGATTATGTGTTATTCTTTTGAGTCGTCGGAGATTATTTCCGGCTTGTCTTTTGGATGAAGATACATTCCCGTGTAGGTCATATCGAGCGCCTTCTCGGAGTTCTTCTTCGTCAAGAGGCTCACCACGACCATCGCTATGATCGAGCATGCGAGTGCGTAGATCGAGAAGTGCATCGGGAGTTTTTCCACGAAATTGTAATACGTCCCAAATCCAAGGCATGCGATCAGACCGATCAGCATACTGGCGATCGCTCCTTTTGCGGTCGCCCGTCTCCAGTAAAGACCAGCGATCATAGGAACAGCAAATGCTGAAAGCATCAGACCGATACCAAGCCAGATCAGGAATGCCAGCATCTCCGGCGGATTGATCGCAAGGACCAGCGAAATGGCTGCGGCAAGCAGAACACAGATCTGACTCACGAACACCACCTGACGTTCGGTTGCTTTCGGGCGGAGCATCGTCTTGAAAATATCCCAGGAGAAGGTCGTTCCGACCGTCAACATCAACCGGTCCGTCGTTGACATCACAGCCGAGAGAACAATCACCGCGAAAAGGCCGGTGATCAGGATGCTTGGACTGGATGCCTGGATACCATACATCAGTGCAAAGTCTGCGACCCTTCCCCCCTCCGGCACAATACCGACAAGCAGTCCGTCGGCCTCCATGGATCTAACTGCCATGCCGCAGAGCTTTACCAGAAGCATGATCACGAGATAAATCAGGAATGCGACCATCGGCGCCCACTTGAAGTACGAGGTCTTTTTTGCAGCAAACACATTCGAAAGAACGTGCGGCGCACAGGCAAGACCAACGATCAGCAGCACCCCAAACGAGAACAGGTATTCTGGGGTGCAGTACGCATATGCTGCGACACTTCCTGAGGGGAACCACGGCAAGACCAGATTTGGATCGAGCGTTGCAAGAACGGTATTGATATGTTCCAGACCTCCTGCATAGGTCAGGATGAACGGGCTCACGAGGAGAACACCGAAGATGAGGATAAGACCCTGGATAAGTCCCGTCCATGAGATCGCATACAGACCGCCGATCACCGTGTATGCGGTGATGATGACCCCTGCGATCAGCAAAGCCTGCCAGTGTTCAAGTCCGAACGCCCAGATCAGAACGATACTGATAGCGGTGTACTGACCGACGAGATATACCAGTGAAACAGCAATACTAGCAAGAGCTGAGAGAGCGCGAAGCTCTCTTTTGTTTTCATACCTAAGTGAAAAATAATCCACAATGGTCATGCAGCCGCTTTTTCTTCCGATCCTATTGAGTTTTGAACCAAAGAAGATGATACAAAATGCCGCCGAAAGTGGAACGAATATCTGTTCCCATATGCCCGGCCAACCTGATGCAAAACCAAATCCGCTGGTCCCAACAAGCGTCATACCGCTACAGATCGAACAGACGATCAGGAGGGTGAAAAGCCAGAACCCAAGACTTCTGCCTGCGAGCATATAGTCCTCTGAGGTTTTGATTTTCCTTGACGCCCATACGCCGATACCAAGTAACACGAAAAAGTACACAACGATGAGTACGACCGTGACGAGTGTGCTTCCTTCAGCTAACGCCATATCAGTCGTCATTCTCCTTAGGGAATGTGAGACCCCAGATCAGTAGGAGGATGACACTTAAAATAATGGCCCCGCTGACAGCAAAGACCGTAATCTCAGGTAATCCTAATATCATATCATAAGTGTGATACGTGTTGACATATAACACGATGGGTTTTGTACTAAGATGCCAGGGAAAAACTGGCGATAAATCCTATGAAAAACGTCTTGTCTCTGAAATGTATGAAAAAAGCGCATGACCGCGCAAAAAATATTACAAAAGTTCCTGGTCGACCGCGACCTCATACTTTTGCAGAACACTTTTTTTCAGATCGATGACCGCCTTATCGAGCGGGGCGACAAAGATGAAACGTGGAACGTCCGCATATCCGTGCAGACCAAAGACGACATAGAATGGATTTCCCTCCGACTTTGCATAGGCGAGGTACTTGTCATAGATCTCCTGCGTCGTCCACGGCAGATATGGCTCCCCGTCTTCGTGGATAAACATCCGGCTTCGATAACAGGTGACCATGTCAAAACGCACCTCATCAGAATTTCGTAAGGCAAGCAGATCAGGTTCGCCAAGCTCTCTCTCCTCGCGTCCGGTAGCCGACCAGCGGTTCCCCAGCCGCTTTATCACATAGTCACGAAACGCTAACGCCACCAGCGGATTGCCGTCATCGGGTTCTGTGTCCTTGTCCGGATACCAGACACCAAGCGCCCGTTCGATATTACCTAGGATTCCCATAAAAAAAGGATCAGGCTATGTGAAGATATTTCTCCACAAGCTCAGCGATCTTGGTCTCGTTGCCGAGGATCTTGTCTGAGAGGCCTTTGTCATTGAAGGCTCTCAGTTTTGCTGCCTGAGCATCGATAACTCCAGCCGGGAAGATATCGTTTCGTTCAAACATCTTGCGTTTTTCTATAAGTATGTCAGCTGATTCTGCACAACATGTCGGGAGCTGACGAAGCGTCTTGAGGAAGGGTTTATACTCCGGGTTGAAGATGTTCCCTGACGCATAAAGCTCATCTGCCTTCGTAAGGGCGCCGTTCATCCCAAGTCCGTGAATGGCACCGCAGATCAGACAGGCAACGGTTTCATAGATATCTGCTGAACCGTCAGCAACACGGTATTCGAATGTCTGCTTACAGGCCTTGTCTGCTTTTCTCTTCAGTCCAAAGTTTGCTTCGGCTGCCATGTCGGAGGCCACGGTCCATCCGAGAGGGACGCGGACAACAACAGACCGGTTGCGGTCTCCCCAACAGATGTAGGTGGGGGCTTCCTGATGAGGAACGAGTCTGAGGTAGGAGGTGGGGATCGGGTTTCCAAATGCGGTAACTGCATCGCCTATGTCGAGAATACCGACGATCATTCTCTTTGCGGTGTCTGAGAGAACGCCGTCTTTGATCATGACGTTTTTGCCGTTCTTTTCAGCGAGCATGTGGAAGTGGAGGCCTGATCCTGCTTTTCCAACAGTGATCTTAGGTGCGAAGGAAACTTCTACCCCAAGCTGAGCGCCAAGCATTCTCAGGATCCATTTTGCGATGACGATCTGTTCGACTGCAAGGATCGGGTCGGTTGGTAAAAACTCGATCTCATGCTGCTCATAATAATATCCGTCTTTCGTGAAGCAACCGACCTCGGAGTGACCGTATTTTATTTTGCCGCCTGCACGGGATACCAGAAGCATGGCTTCTGTCCGCATCGCTTCGAATTTACAGAATGGTCCGGATTCATGGTATCCTTTCTGATCGCGACCTGGATAGAGTGCCTCCTCCTCGCAGATCACGTAATATTCAAGTTCGCCGAGGCACTTAAAGTCCATGCCGGTGGTTTTCTTGAATGCGGTCTCTGCCTGACGGAGAATATATTCCGGTGATGATGCAAGCGGTCTGCCGGTGTTGTCATAGTATGAACACAGAATATTAAGGGTCGGGACCTCTGAAAATGGGTCCATGAAGGCTGTGCTGTATCGTGGAACGACATACAGGTCAGAGCTTCCTGATTCAATGAATGCGAAGATATTGCTGCCGTCGATCCGTTCGCCGTCTGAAAGAATGGTGTCGAGGTATTCTTTGGAGGAGATGGCAAAGTTCAGGGTCTTGAGTCTTCCGTCGCCGCCAACGTATCGAAAGTTTACCAACTCAACATATTTCTCTTCACAGAAGCGAATAATATCTTCTTTGGTGAAATATTCCGGACTTTTTTTAAGAAACTGTACCAAGTCGTTTGGGTTCATCAGGACCTCAGCATCATTCATAATAGTATAGTATGTGATTTTTTTACTAATTAAAGGGGTTGAATAGATTGCGGACTTTTTCTCTCACGATGATACATCGCAAAGATCCAGAAGTGATAAAAAAAGATTAATATTATTTAAGAAGGGCAAATGCTTCACTTGCGCTCTTATTTTCAACCGTAATCGCATAGATCGCATTGCAGAATTTGACCGCGTCATCCAAGGATTTTTGGTGGATGTTTCTGCCGGTCGCGTTTCCTGATGCTCCGCCGATATGGATCTGATCATAGAGTTCACTGAGGAACTTTTCTTCTGTGGTTGCCGAGCCTCCGGCACAAACGACCTTTGTTCGGCCGGCTGCAAGAACTGCTTCCTTGAGGAGTTCTGGCGATGACTTTCCGCCTTTTTTGGGTGCGTTGACTTTGACGAAGTCACTCCCGAGACATGCTGCTACGCCTGCTGCCCCGGCGATGAGGTGGGGATCCTTTTCATCACTTACGGCTTTTCCTCTTGGATAGATCCAGAGAACACTGACCATTCCGTAGAAATGTGCTTCGCTGACGATTTGCGCTGCTTCGGCGAGCATATCTGCTTCGTTTTCGCTGCCAAGGTAGATCGTATAACCCACACCTGCGATCTTTAACCCGGACTCTTCGGCGATACCGGCGACCTGCTCCACACTCCAGAGCTGCGGTGAGACCGGGTCTTTTTGGGCTGTTCCCACCAGATGGGTCTTGGAGTTCATCTTTACGAGGTAGGGAACAGAGGGATAGTCTGCTGCATACCGCATGATAAGTCCGAGTTGAGCTGCGAGAACACCGATCTTTGCTTTGGATGCAATGCGGAAAAGATGCTCAGGATCTGCATCGTCCTCGGAGATCCCTGCGCCGAAGAAGTCGTCGTTTAGGTGTTCTATTTTCTGATCTCCGGCAAAGAGCATCAGGCGGCCTGATCCGGCGGTGATCAAATTATAATTGTATTTATAGGCTTCACGCATAGATTGTGGAACGTCGAGAGGGATCATTATGTCAGACATAGTTGTATAACTTTTTGTCCTTCGACAGTGATTAACTTTATCTTTACTTGAAATCACAAAACAGGGATCGTTTGCAGATCATTTTCGGTTATCATCTTTGTTATTTCGTTTAATGACGAGGAAACCGAATCGCTCAATATTTCTCCCCATGCAAGACTTGCAGGTTGGATGCCGATGATCACGATTTCCTGTGAGGAATCGGCTAAAAAATCCACCAGATGATACAGCGGAAGCGTGTGTGTCCCAACCGAAGTGTCATGGATCTTTTCCGGTGGAATGATGCGGACGGATCCGGGAGCAAGTCCCATCTCTGCCGCGTCTGCGATGATCAGCAGATCGGGTTTGAGTTTACGGACCTTTCCCGTAAAGTTCTCTGGGGCAGTTCCGCAGTTGAATGCGATCACGCCGGGAACGCCTTTAAGCATATCCGCAAGTTTTGGTCCCGCGCCGTCATCCGTGTGAAGCGGGTTGCCGATACCGAGAAGAACAATCGTCATACTGATAAAACAACCATCATTTCAAATCACAAAAAAAACAGAATGCATCGACCGGGACTCGAACCCGAGTTTAGGCGTTGGCAACGCCTAGTGATAACCACTACACTATCGATGCTTGCACTAATTAAAAGGATGTATAAACATTAAAAGGATTCGATTTGTTGTTATAGA
>DALTVX010000084.1 GCA_029987395.1 Methanocorpusculum sp.
CTGCCACTCGCCGTTTGGTCTTTTGACATCTGTTAGGGCTTCCATTGCTTCAAGACCGTCCTCGTCATGGCATTCCACCTCCAAGGTGTCCTCCACCTCACCGGTCTCGGTGTTGTACCGCTCCCAGGTGACGATATCTTCTTCATCAAATTCATCATCACATGGACACTGCTTGGGAGCGGATTTCTTAAACAAATCGAACATAGAGATAAATCTCCACAAAAGAATAAATATTTTTCTCTTTTTTCAAGAAGGTCACCGGTCGAGGAGAGTCCGCGAAACGATATACTCACCGTGAGCTTCGCGGGTGGTTCCAACGATAAGCCAGGTCTGATCCCCATGCTCCTCGACAACGCCTTGTGCTTCGAGCGTCTCTCCGGTGAAACACTGGCCACAGTACGTGTGCGTAAAGGACAGGACCATATCGATCTCCTCATGATCGACCATGTAGATCCCGGGCGAATCAAATGCTAAGCTCGCATCCGTGACCTTTGCCTCGATCGACATCTTCCCGGTCTTTACCCCAAGCGTGATCGGCGGAACAGAGTGGATATTATCGTATCCTCTCGAGTAGAGCAGATCGAAATAGGTCCCCTCAAACTCGCCGCGATTGAATTTGCGGCTTTCATGCAAAACGAAATCATCGAAGCTGATGTCCGGGACCCTCTTTCGATAAACCTTCTGCCACATCTCCTCGCTCATCGAGGGAATCTTGCCCGCCTCAATTGCGGCCATCAGCTGTTCGCGTGCCACAAACCATGACGACCCGTAGACGACCATATCGATATCCGATGCCTGATTTTCTAGACCTGCCAGGAGCGAACCCGTGCATCCAAAGCTCATCGGCGGCAGATGAAAGTGGGAGAAAAGCCGCGCGACACGAGGATCTCGGGCGGCTATGCCTGCTGCCTCCTCCTCGGGCTTGAACACGCGAGTGATATCTGCGAGCGGCACGCGATGTACCAGATCAAGGTATTCGGGTTTATGCTCCTTGACCCACGCGAATGCATCCGCAAAATCATATTTTGTATATCTGGTTCCTGACGGCGCCGTTCTGTCTCCATCTGGTGTTGGAACATATCGCAGAACGCATTCAGCGCGGATGTCATTTTCATACCCGGAAACGGCGTAAAGACAGCCGTCCTTTGTCATAACAAAATCACGTAAGCGGATCGGTTTCATAAAAATGCGAGGGAAGGGATTCGAACCCATGAACTACTGAAGACCAGATCTTAAGTCTGGCGCCTTTGGCCTGGCTTGGCTACCCTCGCCTACCCTATTACATTAGATGCTCTTACATAAAAAAGAGAGCGGAAATGTATCAGTAAGTTCATGTATTTGCCATGCGAAAATATAGGGAAGATAAACTCCTGTAGTGTAGTGGTCAATCATTCCGGCCTTTGGAGCCGGAGACGGTGGTTCGAATCCGCCCTGGAGTATCTACGTGAGAAAAAAATATTCTCACTCACTTTTAAAAAAAAATGTTTTTGTATTTCGTATCTTGTCAGCTCACAACATACTTGACTTTGTTAACACGACACGCCACTCTCTTCCACCATAAGTGAGCGTATCCCAAACTGCTGTTTTTTGAACGTTTTCGGTGCCGTTGTCTGCGGTGAATACATAAGTCGTCTCGCCTGAGGGGTTTGCTGCGACAAGGTCTGCTGTGTCCTTTACGACGGAGTAGGCAGGATCGGTTCGAAGATTCACCCCTGCTTCGGAGATGTCGACATCGAATACCTGGATGCCGTCTGGCTGCATGACCCAGATGTTGTATCCCATCTCTTGAACCTTCTGCTGCTGCGCGCCAAAGAGACGATACGGATCAAAACTCATACTGATATACCCGGCATATTCTCCGGAGATCTCGACCGGTACCGAGAGAAGATGAGCCTCCATGCCGTTTTCGATCCTCATGAACTCGGAAACATACGCATCCTGATGTGAAAATGTCTCTTTGTTTGGAGGATAGCTGCTAAGATCTTGACCAAGCGTACTCTTGACATTGTTTGGGCACACGGCAATGACGATCCCGTTTTCATCCGCTATCAGCATGTCATGGACCAACGTTGTTCTCTGATAGAGGGTTGCAAGGATCTGCTGTGCATTCTTTAGTGTTGGATAGGACGCATACGAATCAGCCGCTAACTCGGCTTTAAGCGTTGTCGTGCTAAGCTCGGTATGTAATGATGCGATCACATCTGCCAAAACATCCTTCTGGGTCGGTGTCTGATCCACACATCCTGCCGATAAACAGGACAGCAGAATGAGAAAGACAACCACACAAGACAAAAAAAACTTCATAGTAATACTATTATCTCATATGTAAAAATGGTATTGATGCTACAAGGATCTTGTTACTCTTCCTTGTTTTGCAGAGAATACCTGCGTGTGAGGCTTTCCAGAGTCTCGATCTCCTCCACATTCTTATCATCCCGGAGCCTTACAAAGCGCGGGAACCGCAGAGCATATCCGGCCGCATAGTTCGTGCTCTTCTGCAGCTCTGCATATCCTACCTCGAAGACCACATCCGGTTCAAACGAGACGGTCTTTCCTTTTTCTGCGATGATCTTCTCTTTGAACAGCTCATACAGAGTCGAAAGCATCGAGTCATCAATTCCGGTTGCCACGCGGGAGACCTCCAAGAGATCGCCGTTCTCATCCTGACATGCGAGAAGGAAGGAGCCAAACATCTTTGCACGTTTTCCTTCTCCCCACTCGGCTCCGGTCACCACGAGATCGATCGTGTCCACCTCCGGCTTGATCTTTATCCAGAACTTGCCGCGGTTTCCGGGGAGATAGGGTGAGTCGAGAACCTTGAGCATGATCCCTTCGTTTCCGTTATCAAGCGACTCGTGATAGTATGCTTCGATCTCGTCCACCGAATCGCTCACGATCTGCGAGGCGACATACTCGATCATCACCGACTCAAGGACCTTTCTGCGTTCGCTGAACGGAAGATCGATCAGGGTCTCTCCATCTGCCGCAAGGATGTCAAAGACCCAAGGAAGAAGCGTGACTGCATCCTGGGCGTCCTGCACACCATGCTTTCTGCGGATCCGCCGAAGGATCGTCTGGAAAGGCATGGGTTTTCCATTCATGATCGCGATGACCTCCCCGTCGATGATAACGTCATGCGTTGTTGCCGCATCCAGCATCTCAACAACATCAGGGAGAGACGCCGTCATCTCATCAAGACGCCGTGAATAGATCGCACACCTTCCACCGGATTTGTGGAACTGGAACCTGCTCCCGTCATATTTATTTTCAGCGGCGACCTTTCCATGGGTCTCCACCATGGAGGCGATGGATCCCTGCTGGGCGAGCATCATCTTCACCGGCCGAAATGCCGTGATCTTCAGATCAGATAGACGCTTCGGATCGGATTTCGCAAGGCATGCCACCTCACCAAGATCGTTGAGTGCCTGATGTGCATGCTCGACCACTTCAGATGGGACCCCAAACGCTTTCGAAACAGCATCCTTCACCACGCCTTCCCCAACGCCGATCCTCATCTCCTCGAGCATCAGCCGTGCAAGATATCTTCCTTCCAGCGGGCTCGCGTTTGAGAGAAGATACTGGGCTGATCTGAGCCGTTCCTGTTGGGATCGTCTGCCGGAGGAGTTTGCCATCTGCAGAAAACGGTTGTTCACATCCAGAAGATCCAGTTCTTCTGAGAAGAACATGGTCTGCTCCCGTTTTTCGAGAAGGCTCTCGACGACCTTTCCGACATCGCCGGAGTTGTTCATCTCCGAGACCACAAAGCTTCGTTTTTTTCCAATAACGTAGGCGAGGGCATCGTACAAAAGATTTGGGCCAAATCCGAGCTTCTCGGAGGACCAGTCGGGGAAAAGTTTCCCGCGCATGAATCTGACGAAGACCGGGAGCTCCTCCTCGGTGAGGCGGGGGAACTCCTCGGCAAGAATATCTGCTGTGGCAAGACGCGAAGGGGTCGCTTCGATTCTATTACATATGGATGCAAACTCGGAAAACTGCATGTATTTTACACCTCAAACCGTACGAGCCGGCGTTCCCGGTAATCAGCGAGCTGGTCACTGACATAGATCTCTGTTCCGCTTTCTCCAACCGCAGACAAGGCCAGTTCACGGGCGATGTTTGGGCGATTGTAATTTTCTGAAAGATGGGCAAGGGCGATGACCCCGACATCCTTTGAAAGTTCCGCGACACATTCGGATGAAGCTTCATTCGAAAGATGCCCGTCATGCTGGATCCGGTCTTTCAGATATTTCGGGTAGACCCGGAGAACACATTTGTTTCCAAGACAGTTCGCCCCGCAGGATCGGCAGAGTTCGCATTCCGGGAACCGATCTGTTTTCATCGCAGGAGAGCTGTAGTTACTTTCCAAAACCACGGCATCACAGGCCGAAAGGATCGTCTTCATCGTCCCCGATATCTCGTGTGTGTCGAGGCATATCCCGACCCGGGAATCTCCGTCGTCGATCACAAAACCGGTCGGCTCGGCCGCATCATGATACGCCCGAAACGATGTGACCTTCAAACCACCGGCGGTGACCGGGATGTGTTCATGGCAAAGAACACGCTCTGCCGAGGTCGAGATGAGATTACCATGTTTCATGGCGTCATGTGTCCCGCCTGATGCAAAAACTGGAATATGTGCCGCGTTTACAAATGCTTTTGCGGAACGAACATGGTCCGTATGTTCGTGGGTGATGCAAAGCCCGCGAAGATTATTGGTATTTAGATCCATACTTTGCAGTGTGCGCATTAAATATCCAAGACCTGCATCAATAATTATCGAATCGGAATCGTTTCCAACATAGATACAGTTTCCTTTACTGCCACTTGCAAGAAGGATACAATCCATTGGTATAGTGTTGGTTTTACTAAGAGAAAAAGACCCAAGGATTTCTTTTGAAAACTTTTCTGCAGGAAGCGCAGATAAAAAAAATAAGAGTATGATCTAAATGGATCCTTACTCTTCGTCTTCGTCCGACCAGCAGGTAACACCTGTTGTGTCGGAAAGACAGGAGGCTTTGAAGACTGGATCGACGATCCCGTCTGCTTTCTGATCAAAGTAGTCTTTGAGTGCTGTGAAGGCGTGTTTACTCAAGAGAAGTAAGACACCCATGTTGAAGATACCCATAAGTGCCTGGAAGGTGTCTGCGAGAGCCCATGCAAGACTAAGGGACATCATGGATGAGATGAAGACCATCATGACGATCACAACACGGAGAACAAGGAGTGCTCCTTTCTTTTCGGTGATGAACTTAGCGTTCGTCTCACTCATTGAGTAGTAACTGATCAAACTGCTGAATGCAAAGACCAGCATGAAGATGGCGATCACATACGGACCGGCTGCTCCAAGGAAGGTCGCACTCATTGCTTCTTGCACGAGAGCTGCTCCGGAAACCGGGATGCCGGCGTATCCAGGATATGCAACGTTTGTATAGATGATGACGACAAAGGCGGTTGCTGAACAAACCACGAGTGTATCGATAAGAACACCAACAGACTGCATAAGTCCCTGCTTTACCGGGTGCTTGACATCAGCTGAAGAGGAGATGTTTGGAATAGAACCGATACCAGCTTCGTTCGAGAAGACCCCACGCTTTAGACCCCACATGATAGTAGCTCCAATTCCTCCACCAACAAACGACTGAACGCCGAGTGCATATGAGAAGATGGTCTCAACAACAAGAGCGACCTGCGTAAAGTTCACAAGGACGATGACGAGACAGAGAACGAGCCAGAGGATCGCCATTGCCGGAACAAGCCATGTGGATACTTTAGCAACACGTCTGATGCCGCCGAAGATGATCAGGGCTGCAAGAATCGTGATGATAACTGCGAAGACGATCTGATCAGTGCCGAATGCATTTGAAAAGGCAATGGTTGCAGTATTTGCCTGCACACCGATGAACATCAGACCATAGGTGACGATGATCAGAAGTGCGATGAAGGCGGCAAATTTTGGTTTACCAAGACCATTCTTGATATAGAATGCCGGACCGCCATGGAAATGACCGTCTGACTTCTTTTCTTTGTAGATCTGACCAACCGTTGTTTCAACGAAACTGGTTGCAGCGCCGATCAATGCAAAGATCCACATCCAGAAAACAGCACCGGGACCACCCATGACAATTGCTACGGACACTCCGGCAATATTACCCACACCGATACGGGCACCCATGCTGACAGCAAATGCCTGGAACGATGAAATGGTCTGCTTTCCTTTTTGTGCACGCAAGTTGGTAAACCCAACTCTACATGCCTCACCCAGATGATTTATCTGGACGCCTTTCGATTTGACGGTAAAATACAGACCTATACCGATCAAAAATACGAATGCAAGATACCATGCATACGTACTGATCATGTCGTTGACCAAAGTAACGACGTCGTTAATGACGTCTAAAACACTCATGAGCTAAAGCATTTCTCTATAATAGATGATTAATCCATAGGACTGGCTTGTTGAAAAAATACTATCTAAAAAATGGGGAATTATAAGGAATCGAGGGAAACGGTGTTAAAGTCTTCGGACTTTTGCTGGGTCGTGATGCCAAATGCGGACTGACTGACCCCTGAGTCAAGAGAGTTTGCTGCCTCGACCATAAAATCCAGGATATCGATCGAGAGCTCACGTTTTGTTTTGCTCACTTGCATCTGTTCAGCAAGGAATCGGAGCTTTTCCGGAGGCACTACCCGCAGTTTTGCAAGCGATATCACGCACATATAGATACGGGTAAGATTCCTATCGGTCCCGGTGATCGTATCAAAAAACGCCCGGAGAATTTGTGCCTGATAGACTTCGCTTCCCATGAGTAATCTACATTGGTCATTTGTATCATATATAGATTTGCCAAAAAAAGAGGGATTATTTTGCTGTGCTGACGATCTTGATGATATCGCCGGTTTTAAGTTCGGCTATATCCTTGATCCGCATCTTTGACCGGGCATCCACCGCATACAAAAATCCGTTACCGATCTCGGTGTGAACGCGGAACGCCAGATCCTTCGGGGTCGAACCGATAGGCATCAGGAACGCATCCGGCAAAACCTGCCCTTTTGCATTACAACATTTGTTGTCATCCTCAACAGGATAGACAACGATCATACCGATCTCCTCAAAGACGATCTTGTTCAGGAGCTCCTGAACGCCGGTACTGCCAAACTTCTTCATGTATTCGGCGATATGGGTCAGGGCTTTGATCTGAGGAGCTGAAAGTTTTGCTCCTTCCACCGGTGCAAAGGTCGAATCGCCTGGAAGATATTTCAGGATCTTTGCCTGGGATGCAGATTTTAGAGCAAGCTCTCCTGCTGCGAACGTCGGGACAGCACCCAGTTTTTTCAGCGCTTCAAGATTCTCGGCAGATGCAAGATCAGCTTTATTTGCCGCGATCATCATCGGCTTAGAGACACGAAGAAGCACCTCACACATCTTCTCGATATCATCCGTCGTTGCTTTTGCAAGGTCAATGCCGCATTCGTCAACCGCTTCTCTGACCTGGATCGCGTTGATACGGAGACCAGCGAGTGATTCGCCAAGGAAATCGATGAGGACCTGCTCCTTTCCCTGTGCCTGTCTAACGAGTTTCGCCCGGTTTTTCTCAACGATACCTGCCATCCACATAGCAAATTCATAGCGCAAAAATTCGACATCCTCGATCGGGTCACGTGTGCCGATATCAACAGGGTTTCCTTCAGCGTCCGTGCTTCCGGACGCATCGACCACTTGGATAATTGCGTCGGCTTCGCGGAGTGTATCGAGGAACTGATTTCCAAGACCGCGGCCTAAGTGTGCATCCGGCACAAGACCTGCAACATCGATGAGTTCGACCGCGATAAACCGGTTTCCGTCGACACATTCGGTGCATCCTTGGATGCCAAGCTCCTTGCACGGACACTTGGACCGGACA
>DALTVX010000009.1 GCA_029987395.1 Methanocorpusculum sp.
AGATTCAAAAGAGCAAGCATCGTTGCAAAGATTCAGAGCCGTATGGCAAACAGTCCGCAGCAGGGACGCGGACGTGGACGCGGTCCAAAGATCGCCGACCAGCGTATCAGACGCCGTATCCGCCGCTCAAAGAAGTCCATGGCTGGCGCAAAAGCAAAAGCAAAGCGTTAACATTTATCATCAATTTTTTTAAAACCAATACATGATGCGGAAATCCGCGTCATTATTTTTCTCTTCTTTTAAAAGTCAGGGTATTTTATCTATATTTCAAATAGAGTTTATCCAAAATACGGTCTGAAAAAAGAATTGGCGGATCTTTATTTTGAAAAGGATCAGATCAGTTCGCCGATCAGATAGTGTCGACGGTGTTGAGTTATTTTAACAGTCACCGTTGTTCCGATCTCGATTTCTTCCATAATAACGATGTTCTGATAGGTCCGATCCCGCGCAGTGACACTCCCCTCTTTTACCACCTCGGTTACGACGGCGGTGAGAGTGTGGCCAATAAGGGCGTCGTTGTTGGCGTCATAAACCTCGTTTGCTGCATTCGTGATAGCCCTTGATCGTTGTTTCTTGACCTGTTCGGGAGTTTTTTTCATCCGTGCTGCAGGTGTGTTTGGACGAAGTGAAAATCGGGTGATATTAACTTTGCCAGGTTTTGTCCGTCTGATCTGCTCCACAGATGCCGTAGCGTCTTCATCAGTCTCGCCGGAAAAACCGGCGATATAATCTGTGCTTATGCGGATATCAGGAAACGCTTCGCGGGTTCTTTGACAAATTTCTTCATACTGAGCAGAGGTGTAGCGCCGCCCCATAAGTCTAAGAACCGGATCTGATCCGGATTGGACCGGGATGTGCAGAAACAAAAATATCTTTGGATCCTTGAGTGCCAGAAGAAAATCATCCAGAATTGGGAGAAGCGTATCTGGATTTGCCATCCCGATGCGGATCATAAATTTGCCCGGGATCTTACAGAGCATGCGCAGAAGATCTGGGAGCCGCAGTCCATCATCTCGGTCAAGTCCCCATGATGATGTGTCCTGTGCGGTCAGCTGGATCTCAGTCGCTCCAGCCTGAATGATGCTGGTTGCCTGCCGGACGATATCTTCGGCTGAAAAACTCACCAGCTTTCCCCGTGCTAGCCGTGTGATACAGTATGTACAGTGACCATTGCATCCCCGTGCGATCTGAAGAACGCCATTTGTTCCAGAATGTGCGGTGGCGACCTCCATGTAGCAGGAATGAATGAGAGACGGGTCGATAATATGGATATGTGGATATCTGATTTTGAGAATGTTTTCAGTGACCGGAGGGAGGCATCCGGTAACAAAAAGAAGCTTGTCTGCATAGAGATCGAGACGTTCATACATATGCTGCTCCGTCTTATCGATAACGACACAGGTATTGATCAATATTGCATCTGCGTCTTCAAAAGACGATGCCGGGACGCACCCCTGACTCCTGGCGATCTCCATAAGCTTCTCAGTATCTCCCGCATTGTAGGTACACCCATAGGTCTCGGTATAGATCGATATATTTTTGAGAAGGTTGAGTGATCTCGCGGTCTCTGTATCCATTATGCTTTACTATATCTTCCCCCATATACATAATTAAATAGTATTCAGACCATCATTTGTAAACGGAACACATACCATGGGAAAAGAAGATAAAATGGCAAAAGCTCAGAAAAAACAATATATAAAAAAAGCCACACGGTTTCCAAAAGAGTCAGGACGATATTTTAATAGAGAATTATCCTGGCTCAAATTCAATGAAAGGGTATTATATGAAGCAGAAAATATGGATAACCCCCTCCTTGAACGGGTGACATTTCTTGGAATAGTTGCCGGGAATCTGGATGAATTTTTTATGGTGAGGGTCCCTGCTTATCAAAAGGGTGCCACCTATTCGGCTGATGAGTTCAGCGAAGTGATCGGAAGCGACACGCAACTTGAGATGATCTATTCCCGTGCTATTGTTCTGATGCGTCACATGGCAAAGGTTTGGAACAGTGATCTGGTCCCAAAACTCGCCGCCGAAGGGATTTTTTTCATCAAATATGCTGACTGCACCGATGATGAGAAAAAAGCGCTGAAGAAAGATCTCGAGGGGGAATCATTCACCATCCTCCGTGGAAATCGGTTCTCTGATATTCGTCACGATGAGTATCTGCATGGATTTGCTATGCTCGTTCAGACAAATAAGGAAAGGGTCGTCATCCCTATCCAGCAGATCATCGATACGAAGGGAAGATTTGTTCCGGTAGGTGAGCGAAAGAACACCTTCATTTTGCGAGAGGAGCTACTCAGAAAACATATCCTGACACTATTTCCTGATGAGACCATATATGCCGCCATGACGATTCGAATAACGCGTGATTCGGACCTTGATCTCAAAGGTGATGATGCCGATGATCTGATCAATGCGATCATCGGTGCGCCAAAAACACTGGCAAAAAAATATGCATGCAGACTTGAAACCATGGATACGATGCCGTATGGATATATGGCCCCTCTCGTAGATGCGCTATCCCTTGTTCCCGAACTGGTGTATGATATGGCGGGACCGCTCGGCCTTGCTGATCTAAAAGAACTGCCGGTGAAGCGCCCGGCACTCAGATTTTCTCCCTATACTGCAACACTCCCCTCCGGCCTCTCAAAGAATATATTTTCCGCGATCGCCAGCAGAGACAGATTCATGTTCACGCCGTACAATAATTTTGACGGGCTGATCAATTTTATGACAACAGCTGCAAATGATCCAACTGTTGTAAAGATCCAGATGACGTTATACCGGCTTGGTCCTGAATCTCCGGTGATTGATGCACTTATCGAAGCAGCAAAGAACAAAAAAGAGGTGACCGCGGTCGTCGAGCTGAAAGCGAGTTTTGATGAGGAGGCAAATTTCCGGTGGGCAACGAAGCTCAAAGAAGCTGGAGTCCACGTCATTGTGGGATACCCTGGTGTCAAAGTCCACGCAAAATGCTGCCTGGTAACCAGGATCGAGAATGGAGAGATCGCTCGATATGTGAATATTTCTACCGGGAACTACAATGCAAAAACCGCGAAGATATATTCAGACATAATGATTTTTACAGCGAATAAAGAGATATGCGCTGATTCTGTTGCATTGTTTGAGCTGCTTTCCGGTTCCAAAGAACCTCTGACCTTTCACCACTTCTTGGTAAGTCCGATCTCAATGAAGGAGCAGATCATCAGTAAAATAGAGCGTGAGTCTGAGGTTCCTGGTAAGAATGGGAAGATCATCATGAAGATGAACTCTCTTACGGACCGAGAGATCATCAATGCCCTTTATGATGCTTCAGAAAAGGGAGTGAAGATCGATCTGGTCGTTCGAGGAATTTGTATGCTCAGACCGGGCGTTCCTGAGCTGTCGGAAACGATCCGAGTGATCTCGATCGTTGGGCGGTTTTTAGAACATGCTAGAGTATATTACTTTGAAAACGGGGGAAACCCCGAGGTGTATATCGGCAGCCCAGATATGATGTCGAGAAACCTGGATCGCCGTATCGAGATCCTCTGCCCGATCCTTGATGAGCGGATTAAAAAATCGTTCATTCAAAAGATCATCCCTGAATTCATCTCTGACTCGGTGAAAGGTCACACTCTTGATGCATATGGACGCTATCTCCCCCCTGAACGAAAATCAGGCAATATAAGCTCCCAGGAGAAGTTTATTTTGATGCAGAAGGCGTGGAGATAATAAAACCTCAAATTTTCTTTTTATTTGCGCTTTTAGCCTGTTTTGGACGGATTTTTTTGGATACATTTATCTTCTTTTTGGCCAATAACTAATACTATATGACTAGTGTTATTCTCATTGAGCAGAAGCTTGATGCAAATTGCTGGAAATTTCAGATCCTCAAAGCACTCATTTTTGTTTTGTTTGGAGTGTTCTGTCTCGTCTTTCCGTTCGCTACTCTGAACTTAGGAGCCTACTTAGTGGCCTTTTTCCTGGTATTCGTGTCGATCGCGGCACTTTTCTCAGGGTTTGCCGCATTCGGCGAACCAAAAACCACATGGTGGGTGATCGTTCTTGGTATCATCGGTATCATTGTAGCGATCTATTCATTCGTGAATCCTGAGTTCATGATCACATTCGGCACGATCTTTGTTGGGATCATCGCCCTTCTATCCGGACTGACCGACATCATACTTGCATTCAGCAAAGGGCTTTCTGCAGGTATCCGTGTCATGACCTTCATTCTTGGAGTGCTCGGTATTGTCGTCGGTCTGATCTTCCTTCTTCACCCGGGAATGGGTGCTGAAATTCTGGTCCTTCTTCTCGGCATATTCCTTATCCTCGGCGGCGTCGTTGCATTGATCGAGGGTGTTATGTTGAAGAAATTCATCTCTCAAGTGATGAACTAAACAACTCTCTCTTTTTTTAACGGCCGCATTGCCAAACCTTTTATGATATCGGAGCTATAAGTCAGAGAAGAGAATTATGGCGGAAAATACTAAAAAAATCTCTGAGATATCAGTAATTCTTGGCATCAGCGAACAGGCATGCCGAGATATAGCTAAAGAATATGATGAGATCCTGCCTTGTAAAAGGATCGGGAAAGTCGGTATCTATGAGGATAATACCGTAGACCGATTCAGAAAAATCGCTGACCTTCAGGCACAGGGGCTTCCAAAAGAGGTCATCATCCCAGCTATTCGTGGGGGAAAATCTCTGATGGAGAGGGCATTGGAGGATATGAAAAAGATGGGGATGGATGTTTCAAATGAAACGAAAAAAGCCGTTCCAAAGCCAACCCCGCGTTCTGAAACCGAAGAAGAACTCATCCTTGCGGTGCGTTCTGCTGAATCCAGTGTCACCACTATGGAACACAGGATCAGCGCCCTTCGGGAAAAATCCGAAGCCGATACGACTTTGATTTTGAATGCGGTCTCCTCGGTCTCAGCTGAGGTAGCTGAGCTAAAGATCCAGGTCCACACGCTCTGGGACCAGATCGCGAGCTTGGAAGCATATCTGCGTGAAGCTCATAAAGGTCCATTCTGGAAACGCTGAATATTTCCTGTCCTTTGGTCAGGCAAAAACCCTAATCCCTTCCAAACTAATATCTACATAATATTATGCCTTCTCAGTGTGCCATTTGCAAAGGAAAAGGACTCTGCGGTTTGCCGAGCTGTCCAATTACCCGGCGTTTTCACGCACTGAAAGACACGCGTCCTGTTTCTGAATATATGGGAGCGTCCCCCTCGGTTTTTGTTGGCAGTTACGGATACCCACGGGTCGTCGGGGGTCCTCTCATGATCGATGACTCCGACAATCCGCTTGACTGGATACGACAGGGATTTTCCATCGATGACATCGTTTCTGTTCGATCCAGAACGATCCGCGGCGGAGCTGATCTGGATGTGAAGATCCAAAACATCGGGAAAGTGCAAGAAATCGCTCTTTCAGCAAAACCTCTGGATGTTGAGGTGGCTTTTGAAAAACCCATCTCTTTTGATATAAACTTTGACGGGACCGTTGCACCCGTTGGTCTATCCGGCGCGATGAAAAAACTTGATGTCATCGATAACGCCTCGGTTTCCCGGATCGTCGACCGATGTACCTCCGATACGGATCTCAAAGCAACCGAGGCCGCGAGGATCATGTTCGACAACGGGACCGACGTCTACAAGATCACCAACCTCCTGACTGCAGGTCTTCTTGGCGTTAAACGTCGGGTCGTCCCGACCCGCTGGGCGATCACTGCTACTGACGACATGATCTCAACCTCGATCAAACGTGAGGTCATAAAAATGCCAGCTCTTCCCGATTATCAGGTGTTCTGCAGCACTTTGTACGGAAACACGCTCTGTTTTATTCTCATCCCGTCAAATGACTGGAGATTCGAGATGCTTGAACGCTGGCAGAAACATTCCCTCTGGTCTGGAGATGAAGAGACCATCGTCGTGGACGGGGAAAAAGGACTGACCAAATCCTCATACTCTCCGATAGCCGGAGCATACTACTCGGCACGACTGGCTGTTCTGGAATATCTAAAAAGCATCGGGCGATGTGCACGTGTTCTCTGCATTCGGGATATTTCCGGCGAGTACTGGGCGCCCCTTGGGACATGGGTGATCAGAGAAGCTGCCCATGCATCTCTTTCCTCTCACCCTGAAAAGGTCGGGACACTCGGCGAAGCGGTGACCTTTGCTTCACAAATGCTTGGGACCAGTTTCTGGATCCCAAAAATGAGTCTCCTCAGGGATCTCAAACAGCAAAAAACCCTCTTTGAGTTCTGATATGGGCATTTTTCGGATCAAACGTCCGTGTCAAAATGAGAGCGTCACAATTTTAAATCTCTCAAACAACATATCTAAACGTAATAAAAATTCGCGTTTCAACGTAAGTATCGACCCGTGATGGAATATATTTCAGGCTGATATCTTTGAAAATAAAAGAAAAAAGGATGAATCATGAAAGCAATTGTCTATGAATCAAACACAGGGTTTACCCAAAAATATGCAATTATGCTCGGGGAAAAAACCGGACTTGAAGTGTTTTATTTAGAAGCGGCTAAGAACGAGCTGCAAAAAGGGGATGAAATATTCTTCCTTGGATGGGTATGTGCTGGAAAGATCAGCGGGTATGCCAAAGCGGCAAAACTATTCTCAGTAAAAGGTGTTGCCGCAGTCGGGATCATGTTCCCTGATGAGACCACGGTCCCTCAACTAAAGGAGAACAACAAGATCAACGACATCCCGCTGTTTTACCTTCAGGGAGGGGTTGCACCCGAGAGACTGAGTACTATTAAACGCAAGATCCTCAGCATGGTTGCAAAAACCGTGGAAAAAGCCGGAGCGAAAAATGACGGTGAAAGAGAGATCATCGACGCTCTAAGGATCGGCGGAGACTTTGTCGACCCGGAAAAACTCGAGGAGATCATCGTCTATTTCCAAAAAAATCCAAATGAATAATTTTTTCGACAGGTCGTGACCCGCTTATGCGTGCCAACCAAAGACGACCATCTCTTTCATGTCGATAAGCCTCATGCCTTTTCAACTTCGCAGTAGAGAACGCATCCTTTTTGCAGAATGTTTTGGATGATTTTTTCTGCCGGGGTACGTGAAGGATGAAACTGTTTTAGATAATGAGTCGGGGATCTTGAACTCCTCGTCTGTTATGTTGAGATAGATGGTTTGTCTTATTGATGTGATTTTATCAGGGGGCAATCATCCGTCATCCATCATCCGTCATCCGTCACTGGTTTTTGACGGATAGATGATGCTCCCTGTTTTTTTCTTTTTCATTTTTTCAGACTTGACAGTAACTATATATACTTTTAGAAACAAATAAGTAAAACAAGAGAGTATTGGCAGCCTATCTCTCACGAGGAGAGAGTACGGCTGGAAATTTGCGGGGTCTTCTTTTTTTTCTAATTGTGTGTGACGGATGATTGATGACGGATGACGGATGACGGATGATCACTGATGTGATCATTCCTGCTGCTATGTCCGATCTGTTTTGAGAGTTTTAGGGGTTTTGATTATCCCAAGAATCAAATAAAAGAGTTTCTGTTCCTTTTTTCTCATATAATGTCAGAATCTGGCAGATATTCTTTGTGTTTTTGGTTGTGTTTTGTGGTGTTTCTCCTGAGGTTTTTCCTCATACTATTGTAGGATGTTGGGAGAGATGATGGTGTGTTTTTTTGTGTTCTGATGGGTTCTGATCGGTTCGATAAGGGTCTGATAGGTTAGTTTAGGTCCTATTAGGTGCGGATCGGATGCGAAGCGAGGGTCGTAGACCCGAGTCGGAGAGCAAACCGAAGGTTTGTGAACAAGCGAACGAAGTGAAGCGGAGAGCAAACTGAATGTTTGCGAACAAGCGGACGACCTTAGCTGAGGCGGATTGACGGCGCCGCCGGCGATCTTAGCTGAGCAAACGGAATGTTTGCGATCAAACGAACGAAGCGAAGTGGAGAGCAAGGCTTTGCCTTGCGAGTGTGGTTATGTGTGAAATATGAGGGTGCGGATTTTGTTTTTGGATAGTACCACTCATCACACGAAATTCACAAAAAAAGGACGAAAACACGAAAATAAAAAAATCGGTTGTGTGGAATGTATATAGTACCCTCCCCTGTCTCGCAAGGCAAAGCCTTGCTCGGCTAAGGTCGTCCGCTTTCAGCGTCCAACCCGCCCCCCCACACGGAAAATCACGAAAATCAACCAAATGCACAAAAAGGGGGACAGGGGTGGATGGATGAAAGAGTGGCGTGCACATATCTTAGAGAGGGGACGGTAGGGTGTGGTCTCCCCTCAGTCTCTCCACCCGATCAGCATATTGATAGAATCGCCTCAGAGATCCTGACATTATTTACATAGATTAATCGAGGTTAACACCCAAAAGAAATTCATCGTAAATGTGTGTGATATCATGAATATTAAAAAACGATTCTTAGCTTTGCTTGTGCTTTTTCTGATAATGACCTTTTTTGTCGGATTTGCTTGCGCAGCTCCTGTTATTACTGTTGAAACGGAAAACCCCTCCTATTATATGGTAAAAGATGTGGTGTTTTCTGGTATAAACACTGTATCAGACACTGTATATCTTTATATCAAAGGTTCCAATGTTCAACGAACCTATCTTACAAATGTAGCGGTAGAGCCAGATGGAACTTGGACAAAGGAAATTAAATTTGGGGGGAATTATGATGCAGGTACGTACATAATTTATGCTGCAGCCTCTGCGGGTCCCGCTCCCGGGTATTTTTTCGATCCCGACTCCACAATTGCAACCACAAGTTTAACTCTCAAACAGCCCTTCCTTACCGCAACCACTGAATCCTCTACCGTTGCAAAGGGCGTCGATATTAAAGTTACTGGAACTGCAGAAGCAGCTTCCGAGCTCCGCTATTATGTTTTTGGTCAGAACCTGTATAAGACAGGCAGCACCTATGTTGAAGATGATGCATCATATTCCATTGAAATCGCTACCGATGGCTTTCCCTCTGGTCAGTATTTCCTTGTAATTCAGCACCCGATGTACGACGAGGTTTTCAACATAGCTGATGTTTCTGGAAACGGTCTTATTCGCTCCAACGAATCGGGTGCCCCAACTGACTCCAGCCATCTTGTTTTAGATGCCACAACCCGTCAGAGCGCAAATGCTGCAGAAGCACTGTGCCAGGCACTTGACACACAGAATATAGATGATATTTATGTGAAACTCACCTTCATCGTTCTTATACCGACTTTGACTATGCACTCGGTTTCAGATGTTGTTAAAGGTCAACCGCTTAAAGTCTCAGGAACTACCAATCTCAAAGCAGGTACCGATGTAACTGTTGATGTCCTTTCAACTGCATTCACTGCTGTTGACAAAACCACCGTAGGCTCCGCCTCATTCATTACTCTTACCACCAAGGTCGTGAAAGGTGCAGACGGTGTTAACACATGGGAAGTCACCTTTGACACGGCTGGATTGAATGTTGACTCATACACCATTCAGGCAATTATGGCGGATCTCTCTACCTCAACAGTCATTAAAGTCCTTGAGGAAAATCCTCCCGTGAGTTCTGTTGACGAGATCGAATTACAACCCGGCTGGAACTTCATCTCTGTTCCAAAAATGCTCAATCAAACGATAAACACCGCCGGATCCCTCTTTGGAGCCGTTGACACAGACAACCAAAATATCCTTGGTTACAACACCCAAACAAAAACCTGGATCCCGTTACGTGCAACGGACATCATCCAGCCCTTGAATGGTTACTGGATCTATGCGGCAACTGGAACCACTATTTCCCTCACCTATCCTTCGACTCCAACATTTCCTTCCGTGAAAACCCTCTATCTCGGATGGAACGCTGTCGGTCTCTCTGCCGGTGAATCCACCTCAGCCAAGACAGCTCTTGCCGGGACCAGCTGGCGGACACTCATCCCCTGGAACCTTGCAGGAGCGAAATATGATTCCGCGATCGTCAACGGGGGTTCGGATGCCAACAGCCCTAACCGATTTATGACGCTAGGAAACGGATACTGGCTGTATGTTGATGCACAGAGCACACTTGTAGCACTGATCGCGTGACGACCCTGAGAAAACTTCTCATCACGCCCCTCCTCCTTTTTTCGTATCTTTTTCTGTAATAGAATCACCAAGGCTGCAACCTCCTCTGCTCTTTTTATCCCATAGAAAAATTAACCGAATTCCAAAAACCAGGTTCAAGTCTTCTCAGAGTCTCTTCTAGAATAGTAGATTGATAGAATTGCCTGAAAGATTCTGATAACATTTACAATAGATTAAGGGAGTTTAACGACCAAAAGAAGTTCATTGTAAATGTGTGTGGTATCATGAATAGTAAAAAACGATCCCTGTCTTTGCTTGTACTTCTTCTGATCCTAATTTTTTTTGTCGGATCTGCTTATGCAGCCCCTATAATTACCATTGAAACGGAGAAACCATCCTATTATCTGGGAGAAGAGGTGGTGTTTTCCGGTACAAACACGATCTCGGATAATGTTTATCTCTTTATCAAAGGTGCAAATGTTGCCCAAACTTTTCTGTTAACAGTGATTGTTTCTGACGATGATACATGGAGGACCTCACTAGATCTAATGGATTATCGCGACTTGGATGCAGGGACCTACAAAATCTATGCAGCCACCAATGTAGATGTAATTGGGGATGTCAAGACCTTTGGAACCGACTATCCATATAATACAGTCTCTGTTCGCCTGACCCAACCGTTCATTTCTATCTCTGAAGGATCTTTCATAGTTGAGCCAGGTGATCCAATAGCTATAACCGGAACTGCAGAATTAGGAAAGGGAAACAACTACATCCTTTATTATATATTTGGGGAAAATTATTTCTATACAAACTCGGCATCTGTCACGGGCACTTCCTATGGGTTAAACATCGATACAACATCTCTCGCGAATGGTCAGTACTTCGTTGTTGTTCAACATCCCATGTATGATAGAGTATTCAATATTGGTCCGGTGGTGGCAGAGAACGGCGGGTACGATATCAAAATGCATGCTTATGAGGACTACACCTCGGACAGCGCATATATTCTGTTCAATACTGTTGACCGTGAGAGTAGAAACGTTGCCAAAGCATTGTGCCAAGCACTTGATTCACAAAACATAGATGATAGTTATGTGCGTGTCTCGTTTATCGTTGATTCAACACAAGGCAAGCTTATCTCGATATCCGATGTGTCTCGTTCGATCTCATATCCCAATGGTGATTCCTTTACCATCTCAGGAGTGAATACAGATTCAACTTGTGTTCATCTCTATTTGCAATATCCGAGTGGCACCAGAAAACTGCTCTCCAATTCACCTATATACGCTTCTAATGATAAAATCTGGACAACATCGTTTTCCCATGCGAAAATGTTGGAGGCGGGTCCATACCTAATCTATGCCGTTGCCGGAGGTCTAACTCCACCGGATCCCTCGACAATCACAGATCATCTCTATGCTACTTGGACAATAGACATGTTTATTGCTGTGGATGAGATTTCCCCTGTCCTAACTATGAGCACACCCCAATTCATCACTGGTAATGTAACTGGGACCACAGAACTTCTTTATTACATTTTTGGGACAAATTATTTTGCAACAAATACTATTCCCGTTGATGATGATGGTTCCTATTGGATATATTTTAACACTGAATCTAAAAATCCAGGTCAATATTTCGTAGTAATTCAACATCCCGGCAGAGACGGGGTTTTCAACATTGGCCCGGTCGCTGCAGAAAGCGGCGGATATGATATCATGATGAACACCTCTGGTTCGTTCACTAGCGGTCAATCCATCTATCTGTTCAACACCCTATACCGTCAGAGCGCAAATGCCGCAGAAGCACTGTGCCAGGCACTTGACTCTCAGAACATTGATGATATCTACATGAAGCTTACCTTCATCGTTGCTCAGCCAACCCTGACCCTGAACTCGGTTTCAGATGTTGTTAAAGGTCAACCGCTTAAGGTGTCTGGAACAACTAACCTCAAAGCAGACACTGTAGTTACTGTTGATGTTCTTTCCACTGCATTCACTGCAATCGATAAAAGTAGTGTAAATTCCGCATATTTTTCCACTCTGACCACCAAGGTCGTAAAGGGTGCCTACGGCGTTAACACATGGGAAGTCACCTTTGACACCACCGGATTAAACGTTGACACCTATACAATTCAGGCTGTTACGGGCGCCCTCTCCACCTCCACGGTCATCAAAATCCTTTCGGAAAAAGCGCCCACAGGCCCTTATGACGAGATCACATTACGTTCCGGCTGGAACTTCATCTCCATTCCAAAGACCCTCAATCAAACGGCAAACACCGCTGGGACACTCTTTGGATCTGTGGACACAGACGATAAAAATATTCTTGGTTACGACCCCATAAGAAAATCCTGGGTCCCGTTACGTGCAGCGGACATCATCCAGCCACTGAACGGTTACTGGATCTATGCGGCAACTGGAACCACTATTTCTTTCACCTATCCTTCGGCTCCGACGCCTCCCTCTGTGAAAACTCTTTCTCCCGGATGGAACGCTATTGGTCTTTCTGCCGGTGAATCCACCTCAGCCAAGACAGCTCTTACCGGGACCAGCTGGCGAACACTCATCCCCTGGAATCTTGCAGGAGCGAAATACGACACCGCGATCGTCAACAGCGGTTCGGATGCCAACAGTCCTGATCGCCTCATGACCATTAAAAACGGATACTGGCTGTATGTTGATGCACAGAGCACACTTGTAGCACTGATCGCGTGACGACCCTGAGAAAACTTCTCATCACTCTCCTCCTCCTTTTTTCGTATCGTTCTCTGTAATAGAATCGCCGAGGCTGAAACCCCCCCTGCTCCTCTTCTCCCAGCCCAATATTATGGAACTGCTTTTACTGCAAACGGCGGGGATGTTCCCCCTGGAACCGTTATCACCGCCGAACTTGATGGGGTCCTCTATACCTACACCATAACCTCATCCGGCAAAATCGGAGAAGCCGGGACCTTTGGAAACAAATTCATCATATCCCCGGTGAGCTCCTCGCCCGAAGGAAAAACCATCACCTTCAAAGTCGGCAGCGTTCTCGCGTCCACCCCGCCACCGCGTAAATCCTATTAAATATATGGGGCCGTAGAAAAACAGGCATTCCTCAGAAAAAAAAGTATGCGTTTATTTTCGTATTCCGTCAAGAAACTCAGCAGGGATATTGTGTTCGAATGTTGCCCTGACATCCTGCGCCCTAAGATATTTTACCATGACGTTCATTGAACAGTTCTTCCAGTCTGGGTCCCACCATTCACAGCCATTCTCGAGGCAGGGAGCGTGAATCAACGGACATACTTTCACATTAGACATAATCCAATACTTGTATTCGCAGGATTATAACTCCTCTCTTCTCTTCTCGTACTCTGTCACAACCCCGTTTGCCGCTTCTCGAAAAGATCTGGCAACACCTGCCGGCCCAAGTTTGATCCCGCCAAAAAGACGGGAAACGATCAAAAGATGACTGGAGAGATCATGTCTTGCGAGAATTTCGGCAAGGACACGTCCGGGTGACCCGACCTCGCCGTCAGCTTTGCTTTCTGAAAAATCCCCGCAGAGGACGGCATAACAGTGATGAGCCGCCTTTTTGTAGAGTTTATCGTGCAGTTCACGAACCTCTCCAACATCTTCTGCCGAGTCGATCTCGTAAAGATGAGCATAAAACTTCGACTTTTTCTCATCCAGCCGGACGGCAACTAACTCTCGTGCCGCCATTACAGGTCCCTGATATTTTGTAAGGCATCTCTGAATTCGTTCAGATACTCCTGCATCGACAGGCTACCTTCTGGAAAAGGACAGTCGGCGTCGTAGAGCTTGTCGATCATCGGGTTTGTAGGGAAAATCTCGACAGAAATGCCGGTCTGCTGCACGGCCGCCTCCATTGCTTTTCTAAAAAGACCGATGCAGTAGGCTATTCGGTACGTATACGTATCCTTTGTTTTTTCCAGATAGCCGGCGATGCGTGCAGTTTCGATACGCAGAAAATCATCTTTTATCTTCTGGTCTTTGACATTGCCGAGCATGTAATGATAATGAGCGAACGGATACATCAGTTCGAGTTCTGCCGGAACGGTCCCGCAGGTGCCAAAAATCACCACATGATACCTTTCCTTGTCTGGATAAACTTCATCAAACAGTGCATGAAAGAGTTTATGGCTTGGGCTTGTGCTGTACGGTTTTCGAACTGCACAGGGGATGAAGATCGCAATGTCTCGAGGAGCCACATGATATTCCTTGATTATGTACTGGTATGCCTCTTCGAACTGCGGGAGATAAAAAGGAGGATCGATTAGATCCTCGGGATGGACCATTATTATTCCTTAACTTTGAACTCGGCGTCGACCACGTTCGGATCGGCTGAACCAGGGCCTTCTGGAACGAGTGCCCACATGGCAATATACACAACAAGACTTAGTACGAGAGGAACTGGGACGATCGTGAGGATGATCCAGACAAGTCGAACGGCCCATGCGGGAATACCGAGATACGTTGCGAGCCCACCGCATACGCCTCCAAGGATCCTATCCGTTTTTGAGCGATAAAGCATTTTTTCCGTCATTAATATTACATATCATTCTCGTGAGACTATAAGGTTGCGCACATAGGACAACGCGGACTTTTTTTCACGGTAAATATCTCCATTGTGTTTTCCATTCCGTCAAATAGGAGCAGTTTTCCGGCAAGAGTGCCGCCGACCCCGGTCAGATGCTTCACGACCTCGGCGGCTTGGATGCTTCCTATAACACCGGCAGTTGCTCCAAGGACCGGTGTTTTGGCTGTGGTTTTTGCGTTTTGAAAGATACAGGAGAGACATGCGGTTTGTCTTGGGATAACGAGGGTCGCCTGACCGGTGAATCCCGCTACTGCTCCGTGCATGAGAGGGATATCGAGCTCAAGTGCGGCTTTGTTCAAAATAAATCTGGCAGCAAAATTATCCATGCAGTCAACAATGATATCAGCATTCCCTACAAGCCGGCGAACGGATGATTCATCGATCATTTCCGTAAATGCCGTGACATGACACTCAGGGTTCAAAAGTTCAAGGGTTTTTTTTGCTGACTCTGCCTTCGATGTGCCGAGTCGTTCTTCTGTGTGGAGGATCTGCCGGTTGAGATTAGAAAGCTCGATCACATCCAGATCACATATCCTGATATGTCCGATCCCTGCCGAGGCTAGATACATGGACGCTGGTGAGCCTAGTCCTCCAGCTCCTGCGATAAAGACGGTGGCGTCTTCCAGCTTTTCCTGACCGCCTTCTTCCAGAAGTGACGTTTGTCTAATATATCGTTCGTTCATTTTAGGTCTCTCACTGTTGTGAGGCACTCGATCGCATCAAGCCGCTTCTGATCAACAGCATTGGTTTTGAGCCATGACAAAAAAGACGCTTTTCTTTCATCAGGGATCGGTGCTTCTTTGATGACCCGCCGATATGTCCGGTCTGGATAATAGATCGCTTTACAGGCCTTCAATAAAGAGGTCTCCTCCTCTTTGGTGATGATCTCATCCAGAAAAGCTTTGGAAAAACTTGCCCGCATATTCACCATGGGTTCAGAGAGGGCGACGCCTGTTTCTGTATCATATACGAGTCCCACTTCATCATCGGCTATGATCTCACCGGATCTGTACTGATGATAAATTTTCCCAATACCGGTCATGCCGAGTGTGTCCAGCTCAGACGCACGAAGCGCTCCCATAGATGAGGAGCCAAAGACCGTCACCCCTTTTTTCATCACACCGAGAAGTTCACGGTGACCTACCGCCTGATTTTGAAAGAACACGCCGTCGATGATGACCATGATATCTGCTCCGTCTGCGGCGGCTGATGCATCCCCGCGTTTCACTGGGGGTAAATAAACTGCGTCTGGAAGTATCGATCTGGCGGTTGCCACATCAAGACTAGGACCGATGAAGACGACGACGTTCAATATCCACACACCTCTGTCCTCTGCGTTCGTTGTCGATGGTATAACATTCAAGACCCGGTACGACCACACGAACGACCGGTATCTGCAGGACCGGATCGGTGAGATCGAACACGATGACCCGATCGAGTCCGACTGCGGCAAGATTTTTGACGATCAGCTCGATATCGGTCTTGAAGTCATCAGTTGCAATGTTTGGGAGCTCTTTTGCAGAACGATACTCATCACCTTTGAACCAGTAGGCATTCATGCGTTTCACCCGATCATATCCCATCATCTCGCGGAACTCTGCAAGCGTTGCATCTTCACGCGCTCCGTGGATCTGGGTGGCTCTGCTTTGTGCCACTTCAGAGAGAGCACGGATCATAGCGATCTCCGGGTTTGTGTGGGTGCCCATGCCTATCGTGAGGAGACGGGGGTCTTTAAGTTGGACATCATCGGAAACGGCGGCGATGGTGGGGATGCCAACATCTGAGGTGATGTCTCGAAGAGTGACCTCGATTCCGACGGCGGTGAATTTGGCAAGCATCTCTGCCGCTCTTGGAGGAAGATCGGTAAGTTTTGGCCCGGTGTTTCTGGTAGCTTCAACAAGGGACCATGCGTCACGCTCGATGACCTCAGTTAAGGCATAGAAGATCGCTTCTTCCAGCGTGTTTCCCGAGGCGATACCATTTGAACTTGTACGAAATAATGTCGGGTACGAGAGCGGATTTGGATGAATGACTGCACAGAGCGGGACCTTCACCGATTCATCATTCGTGATGTCAAAACCCTCGACCCAAGGGATATCCAAGTCAGGATTTGTTGAACTGGGAAGAATGAGGTCGGTTGGATCAAGAGCAGTTTCTGTCCTACGAATACAGCTGTATGGAGTATTTGCAATGTCTCGTGGAATTGCTTCTGCAGAGTAGCGCTCGATCCCCTCCATGATCCCGGCGACCCGGGCTTCTTCGGGGGTGCCGCCTTTTCCGTTATAGACGGAGATCGCCCCATCAGCCGCGGTCGGTCGGATACAGGAATAGACCGGGATCCCGATTCGATCAAGGTCGGTTATGTCAGCTACGCGGGTGATCCCCGCCTCCGGAACGAACTTTTCGATTCGTTCAAGGGTTTCTTTCGGGGTGCAGCTCCGTTCGGTCCAGCCTATATACATTTTAGGAGATGACTGCAGTTTTATCATTGTAGAGTATCAGCGGGGGATAGTAAAGTATGTTGCGGGACATGAGCTCGAAATAGTTTCACCCTCCCTGAGGTCAGGGTTATTGCCCATTTCTAGAGATATATATACAACCCGCGACCAGATTATCCAAAGAGACATTATGATTGGATCCGACCGCACATATACAAAAAAAGACGGCAATGATGTGATCTATCTTGCAGGGGGCTGCTTTTGGGGACTCGAAAAACTCATGCAGTCTATTCCCGGGGTAATTTCAACAACAGCCGGCTATGCAAACGGAAAAACCGATGTGACCCCGGATTATCGCGTGGTCTCCACGGGAAAATCTGGATTTCGTGAAGCGGTACGCGTCATCTATGATCCTCTCAAAGTCAGCCTTGATGCGATCCTCTTCTTTTATTTTGGAGCAATAGACCCAACAGTCGAAAATAAACAGGGGAATGATAGAGGCTCGCAATATCAGACTGGCGTCTATTATGTCGATGAAGCCTCGAAGATGATCGTTATGCGCATAGCCGAGATCGAACGAAAACGCTATCCGGCGTTCAAAGTTGAGATCGAGCCGCTTCGATCATTTTATGATGCCGAGGAATATCATCAGAAATATCTGGATAAAAATCCCGGCGGCTACTGTCATATTGGCGCCGATACGTTCAAAAAAGCGGCCAACATGGTCATCGACCCGGGAAGATATCCACGCCCAGAGGAAAATAAACTCAGCAGCATGCTTGATGAGACTGAATACCGGGTCACACAAAAAGGTGATACCGAACCGGCGTTTCAAAATGCGTTCTGGGATAAAAAGGACAAGGGGATATATGTCGATATTGTCACCGGCGAACCCTTGTTCACTTCATTAGACAAATACCAAAGCTCTTGCGGCTGGCCGGCTTTTTCAAAAAGTGTCGACGAGAACGCTGTCATTTCTCGGGAGGATAGATCATTTGGTATGCGTCGTACGGAAGTGAAAAGCCGCGCCGGGAACTCTCATCTCGGGCATGTGTTTGACGGTGACCGAGAGTCGCCGACAGGGACACGCTTTTGTATAAACAGTGCATCTTTACGATTCATTCCCTTCGCCGAAATGGAAAAGGAAGGGTATGGATATTTGATGAGCAGGTTTAGCTGATGATAGAGAGAACAATACATCTTTTTTCGGGCTGTGATAAACCACAGATATCATTCTGAAACTGTGCTAAATTATGGATAGTGACCCGGTTATCGAGTTTATTTGTAGAGAAATGAATATCTGACCGGAAAAGATTTCATACATGGCGGAGGTATTGTATAGTATAAGAACTAATTTTGTTTAACACGAGAGTGATTCTATGAGAAAAATTACCTATTTATTTATTGCCTTGATCGTGCTCTTTGCGTTCGTCGGTGCTGCATCAGCTATTGGCGGGGACAGAGGTGTCGTTCAGGTCACTTGTGATGTAAATGGAGCATCTGCCTCACTTATATCGATCAGCGGTGATGTCGTTGAGACCAAAACAATTACCAACGGCATGGCTGAATTTTACGTGTACACAACCGGCACACCAGTGAACAAAGTCATTGTCACTGCAGACGGTTACTACACTAACGGCGCATCTGTTACCACCCCTCCAATGGGTGAGACAACCAAAGTCGCAGTGACCCTTGAGGTAAAACCGATCGGCGGCGACCGCGGATTCCTTCAAGTGAACACCAATATCATTGGTGCAGAAGTTCAAGTTATGTCGATCTCAAACTCAGTTGCCTACTCAGGCTACACTGATTCAGTCGGCAAAATCGAGTTTGCTATCTTCACTACCGGCACTCCGATCAAATCCCTTACCGTCACAGCACCCGGTTGGATCACTCAAACCGTTTCTGTAACTGTTCCAGCAAAAGGCCAGACCGAGACCGTCGACATTGAGATGGAGTCCTCATCACCAGCGATCGGCGGTAGCCGCGGCGTGATCAGTGTCACCAGCAATATCGAAGGCGCAAAGGTCGAGCTCATCTCCATCTCGAATGATGTTGGCTACACAGGCACCATCTCTAATGGCAAAGCTGACATTGCTGTCTTCACCACCGGCACACCGGTCAAAGAAGCACGCGTATCTGCAACAGGATATCAGACTGCCACTATTGCAGTGTCCATGCCAGCAACTGGTCAGACCAAAACATTCAATGTGCCTCTGACCGCAACACCTGCATCTCCGATGGGCCTTGCCTTGATCGGTCTTCTTGGTGTTATCGGTGTGGTCGCTTTAGTCCGCAGAGACTAAACTTATTTTTTTCTTTTTTTCGAAAGCATTTTCTAAAATATCAATTGAGTTTAATAAACGTAATATACGTGATTAACATTCAATGTTAAATCTCTACCAATACAATATATACAACAGATATGTCTAAAAAATCTCATGCGTTGATCTCCTATCCGGATGCAATGAACGCGATTCTCCAATGCAAAGATCCCGGGAGATCGGTGATCATACCTTTGATGGATGCTGTTGGAAAAATACTTGCAGAGCCGGTCTATACTCGATTCTCTGTACCCGAGGTTGCTCTTGGAGCGGTCGACGGTTATGCGGTTCATAGTTATCAAACAGCTGACGCATCAGAAAACCATCCGGTGTACTTAACGGAATGGAAACAGTGCAACACAGGCAACCCTGTGCCGGAGGATTTTGATGCGGTGATCCGTGTTGAAGCTTCAACAGTTGATACATCAGGCAGACTCATCGTCACTGACCCGATCGCTCAAAATAAAAATATCAGACTGCCAGGAGAGGACGCGGTTTCTGGTGAACTTATCCTGCCAGCTGGAGCAGGTATCAGGCCAATGGATATTGCGGCACTTGGGACCTACGGGATCAGTGAAGTTGCCGTCAAATCGGTGAAAATAGGTATCATCCCGTCCGGATCTGAACTTATCCCTCTGGGGGCAAAACCGATCGGTGGCCAGATCGTCGACAGCAATACGCCTATGGCAGAGGCTTATCTGAAATTCTCTGGAGCTGAGGCGGCCAGAACACACATAGTTCCTGATGATCGACAAGAGATTGAAAAAGCGGTAAAAGCCGCTGTCAAAAATTATGATATCGTTATTATCTCTGCAGGTACCTCGGCGGGGACCGAAGACTACACAGAAAAGGTCATCAAAGACCTTGGCACGCTCGTGTTTCACGGGGTCGCCCTCAATCCCGGAAGGACAGCACTGTTTGGTCTGATCGATGGAAAGCCGGTCTTTGGCATGCCGGGATATCCGGCCGCCGCCCAGATATTTCTTCGGGCGATGGTCGTTCCGCTTCTAAAAGAGTGGGGACTAAAAACTCTTGCTTCCGATGAAAAACTCATGGTCAGACTTGGAGACACATTTGAGTCGACGGCATCGGTGGAGATGTACGGCCAGTTTTCCGTCGGGAAAATCGGAGATGAATATGTCGCAATATCCAGGCCGTCCTGGTCCAGTGTGCAGAAAACAACTATACAAGCAAATGCCCTGATCTCAAATCCATTTGGAGTTGACAGATTCAATGAGGGAGATGTGGTCCCAGCGATCATCAGATGCAGCAGAGAAGAGCTTGATACAACGATCCTCATAGCCGGAGCACATGAAAGGATCCTTGAACCGCTGACCAACATCGCCAAAAAACACGGGATAACGCTCAGATACGGGGATCACAAACAGTCATCCGCTCTTTCGCATCTCGAAAACAACAGTGCCCATCTCAGCTGTTTTGTCGGGACAGAAACGTTGCCGCCTGGCGATCATATCTCAGTGAAGCTCGCGGACTCACCGAAAGGTGATTCGATCTACCTTGTACACAGAGCTGACATGCCCAATAGCGATCTGATACAGAAACTTTTCACCCTTATTGAACAGGACGATTTTGTAAAAGGAGCCGCTGCTCTGGGATATCATGTCGTATAATACACCGGACTATGTCAAGCTCTGGGATGACATGATCGAACGTTCCTCTGCGCAAAAACAAACTACACGCGACGACTCCATGAGTTTTTGGGACGATCCGATAAATGTGGACAACTTTGTGCGGCGAATTCAGCATAATGAGAAGGGCAGGATCGAACTGCAGTTAGCTTCGATGCAGATCCCTCCCGGCTCCTCAGTATTGGACATCGGATCAGGGCCAGGAACTTTGGCGGTGCCTCTTGCACAGTCGGGTTGTTTGGTAACTGTTGTCGAACCCTCGCTCCCTATGGTGAATGCAATGGAAAAATACCGGACCCTGACAGATGCACAACCGATCCGTGTGATCCAGAAAGAGTGGGAGTCCGCGAACCCAGATGAGATAGGAACGCATGACTATGTTATCGCCTCCCTCTCCCTGATGATAGGAAATATTCGAGAAGCATTGCAAAAGATGGATGCGGCAGCGACCCGCGCTGTGCATATCTTCTGGTTTCTGGTTCCTCCATCTTTTTCGCGAGGAAATTGTGATCTCTGGCCGCTCCTGCATGGTGAACCGTACTGCTATGAACCAACCGCAGACACACTTTGGAATGTATTGTTCCAGCTTGGGATCCATGCAAATCTGGTTGTAGAAACTAAAAAGAACAAATCAGATTTCCGCAGTATCGACGATCTTCGACTGGAGTATCATACCCGACTTCATGCAAAAACAGATGAACAGAAGGAGATCGTAAACAACTATTTGGAGGAGCGAACGATAAAAACAGAAAAAGGATATGCCATGCCGGGAACTGCCAAGACTGCGCATATCTGGTGGGATAAATAATCCGAAACTCTTTTTTCCTATTTTTTCGAACAGCTTAATATCTTAAAAGCCTATGTTGAATATACGAATGACCGACGGAACACACACTGACGATGCAGGCTACTGGTTTTCCTCCGGCGAACGCGAACGTGATGCGGGCAACCTTCGCCAGGCGCAGTTGTGTTTTGAACGAACAGTGGTACTGGATCCGCACAATGCCGTGTACTGGTCTGAGTTAGGGCTCATAATACATGAGAATGATGGTGAAGTGGAGGATGCTCTCCGCTGTATCAGGAGAGCCCTCGAACTTGATCCTCGGTGTGCCGCGATCTGGTGCGCAAAAGGTGTTGTCCTTTTTCAACAGGGAGATCCCGAAGCAGCGGTGGTGGCATTTCAGCGTGCAACCAGTCTAAATCCACATGAAGCTGATTACTGGATGAATCTCGGCCTTGCCTATGCAGCTCTCGAAGAATATAAACAGGCCCTGGTTGCCTTTGAGATCGGGATCGAGATAACCCCAACCGACCCCAGTTTCTGGGAGAGAAAAGGAACGATCCTTTTTGCACTCGGGGAAATGGAGCGGGCAGAGCACTGTTTAGTAAATAGCCGGTCTTTTCCCTAAACTCAGAGACACTACTCTCTGAAAAAAGAGAGGATCGTAGATCAGATATCAGCAGCCGATCTCTCTGATAACGTTCACCATCTCGATCGCACCGACCGCGGCATCGTATCCTTTGTTTCCGACCTTTGATCCGGCACGTTCGATCGCCTGTTCAAGATTGTCTGTTGTTAACACGCCAAACATGACCGGGATCCCTGACTTCAACGAAACCGTAGCGATCCCTTTGGTGACCTCGCTACATACATAATCATAATGGCTCGTTGATCCGCGGATCACAGCACCGAGACAGATGACCGCGTCATACTTTTTCGACTCTGCCATCTTAGTAGCGATGAGAGGGATCTCAAATGCGCCTGGGACCCATGCGATCTCGATGTCATTTTCCAGAACGTCGTGCCTCTTAAGACCGTCAAGAGCGCCGCCGACCAGTTTTGATACAATGAACTCATTGAATCTTGCTGCAACGATGCCGACTTTGATATTTTTTGAAACCAGATTTCCTTCGTAAACCTTCATACTGATCACCTTAACAGTCCATTGGACTCATCTTTTTGTGTTCACCTGCGAGAACAGATGCTTCATGTTTTTTTCGATATGCTTGCAGATCTTTGATCGTGACAAATGTCAGTCCATACTGTTCTGCCATCAGGATAAGTTCAGGGGTCCGCATCATTTCTCCATCATCTGCCATGATCTCACAGCATAAACCGGCTTCCTTCAGACCTGCGAGCTTCATAAGATCGACGGTCGCCTCGGTGTGACCCTCACGCTCAAAAATCCCGTTGTCTTTTGCCTGCAGCGGGAACATATGTCCCGGTCTTCGGAAATCTTCAGGTTTTGTATTCGGTTCAATACATTTTCGCGCTGTGAGCCCCCGCTCAACTGCTGAGATACCGGTGGTGGTATCGACATGATCGATGGAGACCGTAAATGCAGTTTCATGGTTATCCGTGTTCTTCGTCACCATCGGCGGCAGAGAAAGTTTTTCGACAAGTGTTCTGCTCATCGGCATACAGATGAGACCGCGACCGTATTTTGCCATGAAGTTAACATTCTCTGTCGTGGCATGTTCGGCGGCACAGATCAGATCGCCTTCGTTCTCTCTGTTTTCATCATCGGTGACGATGATCATCTCTCCATTCCTGAGTGATGCCAGAGCCTCTTTGATCGAGTTAAATTCAAACATA